>CANBDZ010000015.1 GCA_947367375.1 uncultured Bacteroidales bacterium
GCTGCAACTGTAGCTGCTGTCTTGTTCAAATCCAATTCCGGTGTAACAACAGGTTCATCCTGCTTACACGATGCGAGTGCTGCCATTGCCAGCAAGCCGCACAAAAAATGCTTGATTTTCATATTAGTGTAGATTAAAATTGTGATTTTTCTGAGAATCAGAGTAACAAATATACATTTTTAAAATTGCCGGAGCAATTATTATTTGTACTCAAAAGCAAATTTCTTCCCGTCAGGGAGGATGAGATCAGCCTTGACTTTCACACTCTTCCCCACTGCCTTTATCATTATCGTACCTGACTGAAGCTGCCTGTACTGCGAATAATATACGAGAGGATCTTCGTAGATAAAGTAGTAGTCATCATTATGCCAGGCCTTTTCCACATCGATCACAGTACCTTGAAGAGCTGTATTTATACCGACAACTGCATAGGTGGTCTGGTTTTCCCCTTCCTTAAACGGCGAGATCTTGACGATGATCTGGCTCTCATCTGCCGACACTGCCAGTGAATACACAGGATATTCCTTACCATCATATTTATATGTACCTAACAGTTGTTCTACAGTCTGCTGGTCATCCTGCGGATCATCCGACACCGGAGGTGTCTCCGGCTTCTGGCAGGCGGATACTACTGTCAGCACAAGCACTGCCATCGCAAACAGTTTATATATTTGTCTCATAAGTCCCTTCATAAGTTATTTTCAGGTTGTCATAGTTAGTCGCATCGATTCTGAGGGTGTCGCCGTCACGGCCCACAGTGACCGTACCGCTGTAGCCCTTCGCCTTGCTGTAGACCTTTCCGCCATATTCGATATACAGGTCTGAGCTCTGGGAGAAGCCGTGAGCATTGCCGTCAATGAAATCTGCCGGAAGATGAATCTTGAGCACATCCTCTCTTTCTGTATATATCATCACTGTACAGGTGCTTTCCGATGCCTGGTTCAGTGCCACTGAAGTTATTCCATATGGCTTTCCTGAATATATCACTTCATTCTTGACGACCTCCTTTTCGCCGGCGTCGATCGCGTTGCCGTCGTAGCGGAGCTTGAGGGTTGTTCCCCCTATGGTTATATCTGCGGAAAGCTGATAATGAGCGACGTCCGCCGGATCAGCTGCGACCTTAAGGGTACCTTCGGCCTCCACTTCACGCGAATCCACGTATATTTCATTGAAATTGTCGCCATATCCGACCGCGACGATGTCAGAAACATCCAAGGTCCTGCCGTTGCACTGAGTGTCATCCAATATGACATAGGCATAATAAGTGGTTATGGATATATCTTCGAAATATTCTATGCCCGCCGGAGTCAGGTACAGGGTTGTCAGGCCGTCCTCCTTGAGATAGAAGGCTGTGCGGAGCGGCTTCTCGTCGCCTGCAATGGCAAATATATTCTCGTTCACGACTATTCCCTGCTCCTGCGCCTCCATCCTCGCTGCCAGCTGGCTTCCGTCTGCCAAGGTAAGGTCTATACGGACCTGCGCCTTGCCGTCCTTATATTCAAAAAGACACTTTCCTGCCGTGATCTCTTCCTTCATAGCCGGAGCCACGCTTTCAAGGTAGGCACCATCCAGGGTGCTCATTACGGTGTAGAGGTCCTGCTCAGTCATAAGGTCAAACTCCTTTCCGTTGAGCAGTGGAGAGATAGCGACATAGAAATATTCGTCCTGATCGAATATGGCATCAAAGGAAGCCACGCCCTCGACAGAGGTCGCCGCTATACAAATATATTCTCCTAAATTACTGATATGCACGCTTGCGAACGGGGTTTCGCTCTTGTCAAGGACGTACGAATTGACGTCCGGCTGGGTCTTGTCCTGATTCGGCCTGCCCGGTATTGTCAATTCCGCCAAGGT
Organism: uncultured Bacteroidales bacterium; assembly: GCA_947367375.1. Taxonomy (GTDB): domain Bacteria; phylum Bacteroidota; class Bacteroidia; order Bacteroidales; family UBA932; genus Cryptobacteroides. The sequence goes on from CANBDZ010000015.1 coordinate 1,855, forward strand.
CGTAGATCCCTGAATTTTCCTCGGTACAGTCTGGCAGTCCAAAAGGTCGTATGAGATTGTGTAACTTCCGTCACCGTGGTTCTCGACAGTGATTTCGCCCTTGTCTATACGGGCATATGTCTGAGTCCATTCCCCTGCCTCAAGTTCATAATACCAGGCTCCGGAAACCTTCCAGGCAGCGAAAACATTCGGAAGACCAGGAACGGCCACACCAGGCACAATGTTGTCCTTGTCTATCGAGGTGTCTGGATTTCTTACCGTCATAGGATAGGTTCCAGACGGGATTCCGTCTTTTGTTATGTCAGTTTCCCAAGGCACCAGGACTTCAAGTCTGAGGACAGCGCCATCTCCTGCAGGCCTGCTTGAGGTCATATCCACAGTTTCATCGGCCAGATAGATAAGCAGACAGCGGTAGGTCTCATCCATACGGTAGAAGTAGTCTCCCTTGTCCTGCAGCTGTCCCTGAACGAACGACAGCCCTGTCAGGTCTTCTTTAAGGGTACTGTTAGGCGTCTCTTCAGGCACTGCATCACGCGGCTGGATGTCGCCGGTCCATTTGAAATACCTTTTTGTATATTTCTTGCCCACAAGTACACCTTCTATATTATAGGTGCCATCGCCATTTGGCTGAACGCTCACTGCACCTTCATCTATGAGGTCGTAGTCCATTTCTTTAGAGCCTTCTTCCAAAGACGCAAAGAAAGTTCCGTCTGCCATCTGGATTGTCTGGCCAGGAAGGTCCAACGTCACCATATAACCGCTTACAAATGTGCCGGGCGCGAAGTTGCCTGAATTCATCATTTCCCTGTAGACTCCCTTGAGATTCTTAGGATCGGATGTCTGACTTTCATTCCACTTGGCATTGAGCTGAAGCTGCGTGACAGCACCCGGTCCTACAGGATTGCCAAGCTCATCGATCTCCATATCGGTGTACAGTTTCACCACCCAGTCGTCAGAAGATGACTCCCCGGCGATGTCACCATAATATATGAAATCCGCATTGGTGAAGGTAACTGTATCAGGAACTGCCTCGACGAAACCAGGACCCGACTCCGGTTCTGATTCGGTATTATCTATGACAGGGGGCAAAGGGTCCTGACAGGAAACCGCCAGAAATGCGACAGCTGCCAGCAACAGATGGAACAGGCTTTTCATAGTTATATTCGTTTTACACAAACAAATATAACTAAAAACTATTTAAAAGCCCAATCAGGTGGGGATATATAAAAAATCCGGCGGCCTTGGTGGGAACCAGGTCGCCGGAAAATAAGTTATTGTTTGTCAGATTACTTCGCCTGAACTCCGAAGAGGATAGCGCGGAAACCTGTCTCAACTGTCTTGATAGTCACTACAGTCTCAGCCTCAAGAGCAGAAGCGAGAGTGAAAGTGTACTTGTCAGTGTCAGCTACAGTGATAGTGTATGGAGAGTTGCTGGTAGCACCGTCGTTAGCAGCGATCTCCTGAGTTCCTACTACTGAACCACCTACTGAGAACTCGAGCTTTGAAGGGTTGTTCTTCCAAGCTACTGCATAGTAAGTAACCTCAGTTGTACCTGCAGGAAGAGTGATAGTACCCTCACCGTAAAGCTTGCTTGTACCGAGCTTCAAAGTAGCTACGTTCTCAACGCCGTTTACAGTTGCAACACCGTCAACATAAGCTGAAGAAACTGTACCGAAAGCAACGTTGCTTGCATAGTCACCAGTTACCTCGCTACCTGTGTTGTCGTCGCCAGTGTTGTCATCACCTGTGTTATCGTCACCAGTGTTGTCATCACCTGTAGTACCTGCAACGTGTGAAATGTAGTAAGCTGGACCACCTACCTGATCCTGATCGTTGTAAGCGTCTCTCTTACCTACGAGAGTAACAACGTCACCCTCCTTAAGGCCGAGGTTTGCGAATGACTTGTCATTCTTGGCAACGAATGAAGTTGTAAGACCGTAAACGTATACAGAAGCTGTCTCATCTACGAGGTCGAAGTTACCGTAAACATCGCTCTTAAGGTTTGCGAGAGTACCAGTAAGCTTGCACCAAGTACCCTTAGGCTGTGCAAGGAACTCTGCAATAGTAGCTACAGAAGCAGCAACCACGTGCTCCTTGAGGTAAGCTGTACCACCTACCTGTGCAGTACCGCTGTAAGAAGCTCTTGTACCTACGATAGTGATAACGTCACCCTCGTTGATTCCAAGGTTAGCGAAAGACTTATCGTTGCTTCCTACTGTATCGTTGCCAGTAAGACCGTATACATATACAGAACCTGTAGCGTCTACGAGGTCGAAGTTTCCATAAGTTGTGTTCTTAAGGTTCTTTACAATACCTGTGAGCTCATAGAGTGCTGTACCCTCAGCAGCAGCGAGGAAGTCAGCAACTGTTACAGCCTTGATAGCGCCGAGCTGAGAAATCTCTGCAGGTGCGATGTAATCCTTACCGTCAACTGTTGTCTTGAAAGTAACTGTTGTAGAGCGTGCACCACCCTCGTTTGGAGCAGCTGTAAGCTCAACGCAAGTAAGACCAGCTACATCTGTAGGCTCGCCTGCTGTAAGCCAAGCAGCATCCTCAGGGATCTCAACAGAGAACTCACCAGCCTTTACAGAAAGAAGAGCTGTAGCAACACCACCCTCAAGTGGAAGAGGTGTAGAGATGATCTTCTCAAGCTTGAGGAGAGACTTCTCGATAGAGAGAACTGTTACGTCAACGAGCTCGATAGTACCGTTGTAGTTCTTTCTTGGACCCTCGACAGTAACGATGTCACCAACCTCAAGACCGAGCTTAGTGAACTGCTGAGTAGCACCGTTGTAGAGTGTACCATAAATATATACTGTTCCTGTGTCATCCTGGAGATACCAGTTACCGTACTGAGTGTTAGCGATTGAAGTAACGGTACCCTTTACGCGGTAAACCTTACCGTCAACACCGTTATTGTTTACTTCAGCACAAGTAGAAAGCGGAGTCTCTACCTTTTCTGCCATCTGGAGAGCGTTCATTACCTGCTGAACCTCACCTACATTGATGTAGAAAACTGCCTCGCGAGTCTCAGCTGCTTCACCAGCAGAGAAAGTAACCACTGTCTCGCCTGCTGTACCAGCAGCTGGAGAAACTGTCAACCACTCAGGTGCTCCGGTGATCTCCCAAGCGTCGTTGGCATTTACAGTCACCTCTACCTGGCCACCCTCAACAGGAATGGCTACGAGTGACTGAGACACCTGTACCTCATCAAGGACCTTAAGCTCCTCCTGACATCCCACGAGTGTGAGAGCTGCGGCTGCAAGAGCCGTAAAAATATGTCTGAGTTTCATATTATTCCTGATCATTTATTAGTTAAACATATACTTGATACCAACAGATGCGTACCAGCACTGACCGATACCGATGCTGTTAACCCATACCTGAGTCTCTGGCTTCACAGAAGCTGATGTTGAGAATGTTGCGTAACCATCCTTGTCTACGCCCTCATACTTGAGGATTCTACCCTCACCAAGCTCTGGGTTCATATACTTAGAAACGCCCCAGTTAGAGTTGAAGAGGTTGAGGATGTTCTTGAAGTCAACATTGAGCTGGAGAGTGTTAGTAGAGTTACCAGTCTTAACCTTGAAGTCATGCTTGTAGCTGAAGTCGAGTCTGTGAGTCCATGGTGAGTAAACGCTGTAAGACTCAGCATACTTACCCTGGTTCTTGCTGAGGTAAGGATCAGCGTGAACGTAGTTCATGAAACGGTCTGCATCGTCCTGTGAAACGAAACGGAAGTCACCGTTAGCAACCTGCTCGTCAGTAGGGATGTAGATGAGGTCATAGTTGTAACCGTCACCGTTCATGTCGTTTGAAGTCATGTAAGAGTAGTTAGAACCACCTCTCCAAGACTCATAGATGAAGCTGAAGTGGTTACCGCTCTTGTCATTGAAAGTTGCAGATGCAATGAAACGGTCTGGAGTTACATACTCAGAGTTGTGGAGACCTGGATCGTTAGGTCCGTAAACTGTACCGATGTAGTTCAATACTGAAGAAGCGTTTGAACCAGGCATACCGGTGATCTCCTTAGACACTGTGTGAGTGTAAGCTGCCATGAGTGAGAGACCCTCTGTAGGACGCATGTTCATAGAGAGAGTTCCTGAGTAACCGTAACCTCTGTTAGTGTTCTCGAGAACGTAAGCAGAAGGGAGGTTAGCTACTGTACCGTCAGCCTTGACATAAGTCTGCTGGTAGTCCTGATAGAGAGGACGGTTATCAACACCGTTAAGTCTAGCGAATCCCTCTGTGCTCTTCACGCTCCAGTCACGGAGAACAACGCCGTTTACAGTCTTGTTGAAGATACCCTCAGCGCTGATTGTGAATGGGAATGAAGTAGGAACATTGTAGTCAAATGCGATTGAAGTCTTCCAAACCTGTGGCATCTTGAATGTTGGATCCACTGCTGAAATCTCTGCAGGAACTGTACCGTCCTCTGGAGAGATCTGGTTAGGATAACCCATAGAAAGGAGCTTGTTGAGGAGTTCCTCACGCTTGAGGATACCGCCAGCGAACTGGTTCATGTCAGTCTTCACACCACCGTTCTTGCCGTCGCCGTTAAGCTTAGCCTGGTACTGTACCATACCTGAGTTAGTAGGCATGTTAGTGAAGAATACGAGTGGGAGACGGCCTGAGAAGAGACCTGTACCACCACGAACCTTAAGGCTGTTGTCACCGAATACGTCCCAAGAGAAACCTACACGTGGAGAAAGAGTAATAGCAGCTGAAGGCCACTTACCAGTGTCGATGTGACGCTTCTCACCGTCTACTACGTACTCGAGGTCGTAGATAGCCTGGTTTCTCATAAGGTCCTGATTGTCGAAGAAGAGACCGTCAACACGGAGACCTGCAGTAACTTTGAGCTTGTCATTTACGTTCCACTCATCCTGGCCATAAACACCAGCCTTATGGAATCTTACACGTGCTGCTGGGTTAGCCTCACCGTCGTAACCGTAAGTAAGACATACAACCTCAGGAGCTGCGCCTGTCATGAAGTCCTCAAGGCTTCTGTAACGATAGTAACCTGTACCGTTTCTCATGTATGAGTTGTCGGCCATCTGATACTCGTAGTTTACACCTGCAGTGAACTTGTGGTTACCTGCATAGTAAGTGAGGTCATCCTTGATGTTGATGTTGGTGTTGTGTACACCGTTGTTCCAAGTGAAGAGCTCGTATCCGAGAGCGATGTAAGGAAGAACTGCGCTTCCGTCGTCGTTACGGATGTCGATGAATGGGAAGTCCTCTGAGTTAGTACCACGCATGTCATCGAGCTTAGAGTAAGTTGCGAGGAACTGGTTAGAGAGGTTCTCGCTGAGACGGCTGTTGAGGTCGAGTGAGATTGTGCTCACGAGGTTGTCCATTGAGTACAGTGAGTTAGCGTATGCCATACCGTACTGTGAGAAACGGCTGTAACCAGAACGTGAACCACCGTCCATTGAAGAACCGTTAGTCGAGTTCCAACCCTGGTTGAGGGTGTAGTTGTAACGAACTGCGAGCTTGTGTGCGTCGTTGATGTTCCAGTCGAGACGAGCAAGGATCTTAGTGTTGCTCTCTGTTGCAGGATAGTTAGTCCAAGAACCAGTGTCATAACCATACTTCTCCTTTACAAAGTTAGAAACCTTCTCGAGGTCCTCGAGAGTAGTACGTGAAATGTATGCATCCGGGTTAGCTACTCCGTCAACTGAACCACGCCATCTGTTTACAACTGTAGGGATTGTTGAGTACTCTGCATTCACGAAGAAGAAGAGCTTGTTCTTGATGATCGGGCCACCGAGAGTGAAACCGTAAGTAGTGTTGCGATCCTTGTCACGTGCACCTGCAACTTCCTGACCTGCAACCATGTTACCACGCATATTCTCGTTGCGGTGATACATGTAAGCTGATCCCTTGAGTGTGTTAGTACCTGACTTGGTAACTGCGTTCACACCACCACCGATGAAGTTGGTCTGACGTACGTCATAAGGAGAGATAACCACCTGCATCTCCTCGATTGCGTCGATTGAGATAGGGTTTCCACCACCTGGGAGGCTTGAAGAAAGACCGAAGTTGTTGTTGAAGTTAGCTCCATCGACTGTGAAGTTAGCTGTACGACCGTCAGCACCTGCGAAGCTCATACCGTTACCACCGTAAGGTGAGAGACGTGTTACGTCAGTAATGCTTCTGCTTACAGTAGGGATAGAAGCGATCTCCTTGCTTGAGATGTTGGTTGCAGAACCCATCTTCTGAGCAGAGAACTTAGATGCTGGAGCAGCTACTACCATAGCCTCACCGAGCATTTCTGAATCTTCCTTCAACTCACCGTTGAGAGCGAAAGTCTCAGCGAGCTGGAGAGTGATGTCAGTGTAAGCGAGTGTCTGGTAGCCAAGGCAAGAGAACTCAACCTTGTAAGGACCACCGGCACGCATACCGTTGATGGCGTAGCGTCCGTCGTTGTTTGTGATAACGCCGTAAACTGTACCGGAAGGAACGTGAGTAGCAACTACTGCTGCTCCAATTACCGCTGCACCGTTAGCGTCAACAACACGGCCACCGAGAGCCGAAGTTGTCACCTGCGCGAAAGCAGAGACAACCATAAGCATCGCTGCAAATGCAGCCACAAGATACTTAATTGTTTGTTTCATAATTGATTAGTTATAAATAATAAGGTTTTCTTTGATTTTTAATGCGCGAAGATACGATTTTTTTGCGATGATATGAAATTTTGGAGGCACTTTTATAGGTCCTGAATAACATTAAAGCGAAGAGCTATTTTCGTGATATAAAAGTAAATATATCCTCATATAAATTTTGAATATGTCAAATTTATATATATCTTTGCCGCCCGAAAAATGAGAGGCACCTCTCAGGAAAAGATATGTGGAGAAATTTGGCTGCTTGCAACCACGTTAAAAAATGCTAAAATGTTGACAATGGTCATCGCGCCACGATGGCCGCTTTCATATCAATGTTTTGTGTTTTGTGACGGCTCCGCATTTTTGTGGGGCTTTTGTTTTTCAGATCGCCGGTCAAGCCGGCGATGACAACAGACGTCAAGCCCGGCAACAACAGACGTCAAGCCCGACCTGATCGGGCTTCTATAGAGATAATATAAAACCAAAAGATATGAACTACTTATTTACATCAGAATCAGTATCAGAAGGACACCCAGACAAGGTGTCTGACCAGATCTCAGACGCGATCCTCGACGAATTCCTCCGTCAGGATCCTGAATCAAAGGTGGCTTGCGAGACATTCTGCAGCACCGGACTCGTGGTCGTAGGTGGCGAGGTTCGCTCGGAGGATGCCTATGTGGACATTCCTAAGACAGTACGCCGCGTAATCAACAAGATCGGTTATAACAAGGCAGAGTACATGTTCGACGGCAACTCTTGCGGTATCCTCTCAGCTCTTCACGAGCAGAGCGTGGACATCAACCGCGGTGTAGTCGGAGAGGACGCTGACGCGCAGGGTGCAGGCGACCAGGGTATGATGTTCGGATACGCATGCTGCGACACAAAGGAGTACATGCCGCTTCCGCTCGCACTCTCACACCAGGCTCTCCTCATCCTCGCAAAGATCCGCAAGCAGACTCCTGAGCTTATGCCTTACCTCCGTCCGGACTCAAAGTCTCAGTTCACTATCGAGTACGACGGCGAGACTAACCAGCCTGTAAGAGTACACACAATCGTGATCTCTACACAGCACGACGAGTTCACTCCTGCTTCACTCGGCAACATGAGCTACGAGGACGGCTGCGCGCAGTTCGGCCAGAAGCGTGTGGACGAGGCAATGCAGGCCAAGATCCGCGAGGACGTCCAGAACATCCTCCTCCCTATGCTCATCGAGTCACTCAGCGAGAACGAGGCTGCCCTCTTCAAGGGTGACCACATCCTTCACGTAAACCCTACAGGCAAGTTCGTGATCGGTGGTCCTCACGGTGACACAGGTCTTACAGGACGTAAGATCATCGTGGACACTTACGGTGGAAAGGGAGCACACGGCGGTGGAGCATTCTCTGGAAAGGACCCTTCAAAGGTTGACCGTTCAGCAGCATACGCAGCACGTTACATCGCCAAGAATATGGTTGCAGCAGGCGTAGCACGCGAAATGCTCGTGCAGCTTTCATATGCAATCGGCGTTGCACGCCCTGTAAGTATCTATGTAAACACTTATGGCACAGCTGTCAACGGCCTCAGCGATGCAGAGATCGCAGAGAAGATCAACACTCTCTTCGACCTCCGTCCTGCAAAGATCATCGAGAAGTTCAACCTCAAGAAGCCTATCTACGAGCCGACAGCTTCATACGGCCACGTAGGACGCGACCCTTACAAGGCAAGCGTAGCTATCCGCAAAGACGGCAAGCTCGTTCAGGAGCTCGTTCAGTTCTTCGGCTGGGAGCTCCTCGACTCAGTCGACGAGATCAAGAAGTCATTCGGACTTTAATGATATAGAAGATTCCCGGTCAAGCCGGGAATGACTATATAAAATATAGCCTGCACGCTCGTGCAGGCTATATTTTTATATTCTTTCCATTTCTCGGCGGAGGTCCTTCTCCTTGATGGAAGCGCGCTTGTCGTACTCCTTCTTACCTCGCGCCAGGGCTATCAGGATTTTCGCATATCCGTTATCTGCGATATATAATTTCACTCCTACAATTGTGAGTCCCTTTTCCTTCACCGCACGCTGGAGTTTGTTCAGCTCCTTGCGGGTCAGAAGCAGCTTTCGGTCGCGACGCGGATCGTGCTTTCCCCAGCTTCCCCACCAGTACTCGGCGATGTGCATATTCTTGACATACAGCTCATTGCTGTTGAAATAACAGAAGGTGTCCACAAGCGAAGCCTTACCTGCTCTGATGGACTTTATCTCTGTGCCGGTCAGCACAATTCCCGCCTGGAAGGTCTCGATGAACTCATAGTCAAACGAAGCCCTCCTGTTCTTAATCTCTACACTACTCTTTGCTTTCGGCATATACTGTATATTCAAAAATTATTACTCAAGAATGCAAATGTAGTGCTTTTTTCCAAAATGCTGTATAAAATACTATCTTTGCATAAGAAGGCTAATCAAGCAACCCTATGGCAAAGAAACCATTCACTCCGATACCCCCTATGGCTGAACTGCCGCCAGCGGAAGACATCAACATAAAAGAACTCCTCGACAAATACCTCTCTGGCGAGATTGACCTGATCTGCGTCCTTGGACCGACGGCTTCGGGAAAGACTCGCTATGCGGTGCAGCTGGCGAGGGAGATCAATTCGTTGATGAAGGAGATCCCCGATCAGGTCGGGGATGACGCGGGCAAGGTCGGGAATGACGCGGGCAGGAGATCGGCGGAGATCATTTCGGCGGATTCGAGGCAGGTATATAGGGGAATGGACATCGGCACAGGAAAGGATCTCGCTGAATATGAGGAGATTCCTTACCATCTTATGGATATAGTGGATGCCGGAACGAAGTACAATATCTTCGAGTATCAGAGGGATTTTGAAAAGGCATATAAGGACATCGTGGACAGAGGAGGCATCCCGATCCTGTGCGGTGGAAGCGGTTTGTATATAGAAGCGGCCACCTGCGGCTACTCGCTTCCGGAAGTACCTCCGAACCCGCAGCTTAGGGAGGAATTGGAAAAGAAGTCAGATGAGGAGTTGATCGCGCAGCTTGCTTCCTTGAAGCCCCTGCACAACAACACCGACTACGACACCCGCAAACGCCTCATCCGTGCTTTGGAGATAGCGATATACGAAGCTGAACATCCTGTACAGCGTTCATGTTATCTCCCGAAGAACACCTATTACATAGGCACACTGGTAAGCAGAGAGGTCCGCAATGCAAAGATTGACAAGCGTTTAGACGCCCGTCTTGAAGAGGGTATGGTAGAGGAGATCAAAGGTTTGATTGACGGAACGCATCCAGCATTGGCTCCTGACCACAAACCTATTCCGGCAGAAGACCTGATCTACTACGGTCTGGAGTACAAGTTCGTGACTCAGCACATAATCGGTGAACTGACCTTCGAGCAGATGCGCACACAGCTGGCCACAGCCATCCACCAGTTCGCAAAACGCCAGATGACCTGGTTCCGCGGTATGGAACGCAAAGGCATCACCATCCACTGGACAGCTGTACAGTAGTGTCATGCCGAGCGACCAACGGGAGTCGAGGCATCTATTTAGCCTTCTGGGTAAAATTTCGAAGCTACTGCGAGACCTGACGGGATGACAAAGTGATGCCCCTCATCCTTCCAGAGGTCTTCAGCCCATTCTGGAGACAGATACTCACCCTCGTGATCAGCCAGGAAAGACAGATATGTGATCGGGAATCCCTGTGCAAGGTACTGCGACTCATAGAAAGTCTGCACCTCGAAGAGGGCATCCACTGCCGCACGTCCGCATATTGACGAAAGCTCACTGTCATAAAGTCTCTCACGGTCAGCACCATAGATGTCGGTAGCCGCCGCAAGGATGTGCAGGTCATTCTGCTGAGCCATAGCCAATGAATACTCGTGGAGATAGCGGCTGTCGGTCTTCAGATGGATGATACCTCCCTTGCAGAGGAAGTTGCGGTAGCGGTTCATGAAAAGCGGAGCGGTCAGACGCTTCTTTTCACGGCCGATCTGAGGATCGGCGAAAGTGATCCATATTTCCGAAATCTCGTTTTCAGCAAACAATGATTCGATGAACTCGATGCGGGTACGAAGGAAGGCAACATTGCCCAGATTGTGCTCTGTGGCATATTTCGCACCCTTCCAAAGGCGTGCGCCCTTGATGTCCACTCCGATGTAGTTGCATGAAGGATTGCGCTCTGCAAGATCCACTGTGTAATCTCCTTTGCCGCAGCCGAGCTCGACTACGATAGGATTGTCATTGCCGAACACTTCGCGACCCCAGTTGCCCTTCAAAGGGTGGTCGCAGTTCAGGACCTCCGAAGTCGAAGGCTGGATGAGACACTTGAAGGTCTCATTCTCACGGAATTTTCTAAGCTTGTCCTTTCCCATTTGATTTCGGTTCTCCTTTTGACTTGTTCTTATTGCCTGACTTCTTCTTTCTCTTGTTCTTGCGCTTGCGTGTCTCGTCGAAACGGCTGATGCTGTCGTCTCCCACAGCTGTCACGAACTCCGGCATTACCGGCTCGTCGTTCTTGAGAGAAGCTGGTTTCTCACCGTTGCGGTTCATCCTTATGATGTCCCAGACATCCTCAGCATAAAGAGGATAGAGGTTTGCGAGAGATGACGGATCGTATGAGAAGTACATGATCTCACGGAGGATGTCGGTCTTCATGAGATATGCAAGACCATCCTCAAACTCGAGTGGATTGTGTACCTTAGGAATTCTTGTCTGAGCATCCATATATGCCGCAGTCTCGTAGTTCAGACAGCATTTGAGCTTGCCGCACTGGCCTGCAAGCTTGGTAGGATTCAGTGAGAGATCCTGGCAGCGTGCAGCTGAAGTTGTGATGGACTGGAAGCTGGAGATGTAGTTAGAGCAGCAGAGCTCGCGGCCGCAGACGCCGAGGCCTCCGATGAGGCCGGCTTCCTGACGGGCACCGATCTGCTTCATCTCTATCCTGATACGGAACTCCTCAGCAAAGACCTTGATGAGCTGACGGAAGTCAACACGTCCGTCAGCGATGTAGTAGAATATTGCCTTAGAACCGTCTCCCTGGAACTCCACGTCACCGATCTTCATGTCAAGACCGAGCTCTGCAGCGATCTGGCGAGAGCGGATCATGGTCTCGTGTTCGCGGGCAATCGCCTCCTGCCATCTTTCAATGTCGAAAAGCTTGGCCTTGCGATATATCCTCTTGAACTCAAAGGTCTCAGGATTTATCCTCTTGCTCTTCATCTGGCGGCCCACAATCGGTCCTTCAAGGGTCACGATACCCAAGTCGTGGCCATTTGCTGCCTCCACGATGACAAGGTCACCTGTCTTTATGCTCTGTCCTGATCCGTTCTTGTAGATCGCCTTGCGGGTGTTCTTGAAACGGACCTCGAAATAATCGTTGAACTGCTCCTGGTTTATTCCTTCAAGCCAGTCATATACCTCAAGCTTGCAGCAGCCTCTGCGGTAGGTGCATTCCACCTCACCTGCTTCGTTCCTTTCTACCTCACAGCCGCGTGAGCAGTCATATAATTTTTCACTCATATACTTAAAAACATTCGGTTGATCAGGTCGCAGAAGAGGATCTTAGAGTTTACGTTCCTGTCGATCATCGCCACAACCTTCTCTATATTAGTCATTGATTTCGAGCAGAATTCCTTGCCGCATTTCTGGGCCAGAGAGGCGTAGAACTCCTGTTCTGCGTCCTCCACACCGGCTATCTGCGGCATGTTCTGCTGAATCATAAATATTTTTCTCATACAATCTCCCGCATATGCACAGAAGGCTTTCTGCTTCTCACGGGAATCCAAAGCCGCAATCGCCTCACCGCACTCAAGGGCAGCCATAAGGTCACGTGACACGATGCTGTTCATCAGGTCATAGAAAAGTTCCTGGAACACATCGGCATCCGAATCTTCCGACTGCGGCTTCAGAGCGTTGACACGCGCCGCCTCCTCCTTCGTCAGAGGCATGACACGCACACTCTGGCATCGCGAAAATATGGTCTGAAGAACCTTCTCCGGTGCATGAGTTATGAATATGAACAACGTCTGCACAGGTGGTTCCTCCACCATCTTCAGGAGTCTGTTGGCAGTCTCCTGATTCATCTTTTCAGGCAGGTAGAATATCACCGCCTTGTAACCGTCGCCGACAGCAGTCAGGGACAGCTTGTTTATGATAGATTTGGCCTCTGCAACTGCTATAAGGCCGTTTTTGCTTTCAATTCCGATGGCCTTCTGCAGATCTGATTCCGTAAAATACGGATCCGCAACGGCCAGTTCCCTCCAATATTTTATGTACGACTCGGATGTAGGCTTATCGTCTGAAGTCTTCGGTCCCTTGTTTACAGGGAAGACAAAATGCACATCCGGATGAATAAGTTTGGACATCTGACGGCAGGAAGGACATTCACCGCAAGAGTCACCGCCTGAAGGGTTGCTGCAATTCAGGTACTGTACATAGGCCAGTGCAAGAGCAAGAGCTCCACAGCCCTCGTTCTCATACATCAGCATAGCGTGAGCCACCCTTCCGCTGTCAGCCATATTGGCCAGCGTACGGGCAACCTCAGCATTTCCTATGACATCTGCAAACCTCATGTTACATTACCCTCTTAGCTGTAAAGTAGGCAAGCTGCTCCAGGAGTTCCTTCTCCTTTGAATCAGGAAGGACTTCAAGCACCTTGACTGCCTGATTTACATATTCATCAAGACGATCGACAGCATAGTCGAGACCTCCGTTTTCCTTGACGAATGTCACTATGTCATCACGGTACTCAGGGTGATCCAGGATGTCACGTACCATAGCACGGACACGCTTCTCTTCCTCTGCACCGGCATTGGCAAAGGCTCCGAGAAGAGGCATAGTGATCTTCTGCTCAAGGATGTCCACACCCAAAGGCTTTCCGACAGACTCTGTGCCGGCATAGTCAAGAATGTCGTCCTTGATCTGGAATGCCAGACCCAAGGTCCTTGCATATTCACGGGCCACATCACGGAACTCCTCAGAAGCTCCGACAGAAATGGCTCCAGAAACACAGGCTGCCACGAAAAGCGAGCCTGTCTTGTTGTAGATTATCCTGAGGTAGTCCTGCTCGTCTGTGTCACCCATCTGCGCTTTCTGAAGCTGAAGCATCTCACCTTCAGCCAGATCGCTCAATGTGCGGGAGAACAGGCGTATCACTGTAGTGTCATCACCCGAACCGTCCAGGATGAGTTCCATGGCCTTTACAAGCCAGTAGTCACCCACAAGCACAGACACCGAAGGTCCCATCAAGGACATTATGGTCGGTACACCGCGGCGTTGATGGCTGTCATCAGCCACGTCGTCGTGGAGCAGCGTGGCATTATGCAGCAGCTCAGAAGCGGCAGCGTAGCCGGCTGAGGATGCCGGAAGGGCAGCCAATGCCGGGTTGCAGGCACGCGCAAAAAGCACCGTCAGAAGAGGACGAAGCTGCTTTCCCGAATGCGACAGAATGGAATTGTTTGTCGCATTGAGAAGGTCAATGTCGCTGCGCAAAGCAGAAGTTATATGCTCCTGCACCGACACCCAGTCATTTCCTAAAAATTCCTTGATTGCCTTTATGTCCATAACTCAAGTTTCGCAAGTGGTGAATTGTTAATTATTTGAAGGTTATCGATGCTTGCGAAACTTCTTTCCACCGCACCTTCCAAATCTACGATACCCTCCTCCTAAATCCTCCTCCTCGGGAGGAGGACTTACTATCGACCTAAAGGTCTCAAATATAAGGTACTTTCGCTCTTGCGAAAGTTAAGGTCAATTAATATACTATTTCTCCAATGCCTCCAGAATTGCCTCTGGAGTGTCAAGAATCTCAATTCGTGCAAAGGTCTCCTGGCTGAGCATATTCACGTCCACATAGTGCTGTAGAAGTGCTCTGAGAGGCTCATAGAAGCCTTCGTGATTCAGAAGGAATATCCTTCCGTCGTACTGCTTCAGATGCAGAAGAGCATAGGTCTCGATGACTTCGTCGAGGGTTCCGATACCACCTGGAAGGGCTACTACAGCCGCAGTGCCTTCGCGAAGGAGGGTTTTTCTCTCCGCCATAGTGTCAGTCCATATGACCTCTGAAAGATCCGGATACACATACTGCTCCATGAAACGTGGAATGACTCCAAGATGCCAGCCACCGCAGTTGCGGATCTCATCCGAAATCTCTCCCATTGTACCCTTGATTGTACCGCCGGAAACAATGCCGTATCCACGCAACGAAGCCGCCCGGACGAATTCACGGGCGACTTTGTTGTACTTTGGATCTATTGTGTAGCTAGCTGAGCAGAAAACTGCTATTTTCCCCTTCATCCAATCGTTCTGTTAAAAATTTTAGAAGAAGTAAGCTACAGAAAAAGTTACACCTCCGAATGTCTCGTTCTCAGTCTTGAAATCACCAAGTCCGAGTTCCTTGAAGTCAGTAAGTTTGCCAAGGGTACCGAAGTTCCAGTTGTAACGTACGATAGCCTGGAGCTTCCAAAGGTTAAGACCTGCACCTACACCTACTCCGTACTCGAATGTGTTCTCAAGTGAAGTCTCACCCTTTACAACACCTGCAAGGCTGCCTTCAAACTTGTTAGAAAGGCTGTAGCCTACATAAGGAGTAACATCAAGGAAAGGTCTTGCGATGATGAGATCTGGTCCCCACTGTACTGAAACAGGAAGATTTACAGAACCTACCTTCTGCATTGCCTCAACGTTTCCGAGCACTGAGAAGTCAGCTGTCTTCTGAGTATATACGAGTGACGGCTGAACAGAAAGGCCGAGCGGAAGGTCAAGAAGATATGTAAGACCTGCGCTGAAACCAGCCTTGGCGTCAAGCTGTACCTCTTTTACATTTGCTGTGTTGAAGTTCAGACCCGCAGTCACACCAAGACCACGTGCTGAAGCTGTACCTGCTGTAATAAGTCCTGCCACAAGCATAGCTGCGGCTACAAGAATCTTTTTCATAAGCGTCTTTAAATTAAAGAAGTGAATCAATCTTTGCAGAAAGGTCAGCCTTTGAAATCACGCCAACATGTCTGTCAACGAGCTCACCGTTCTTGAAGAAAAGAAGAGTAGGGATGCTTCTGATGCCGTATGTCATAGGAACGTCATCACAATCGTCAACGTTGCACTTGCACACAGCAGCCTTGCCTTCGTACTCTGCAGCAACCTCCTCTACGATAGGAGCGATTGCCTTGCATGGGCCGCACCAAGTAGCCCAGAAGTCCACTACTACAGGAATGTCTGTATTAAGGGTCTCTGCGAAATTCGCATCTGTCAATACTTTTGCCATATCAATGAATTTTATAGTTAATTTCTTCTTGTGTTCCGTTTAGAACAGGATACCCAACGAGATTGTGTAACCGCTGTGGTTTGACTCGTTGAACTTGTCCTTGATCTGCTCCCAGTCAGTGTCCTTGAGGTCGAGGATGCTGCCGAAGTTCCAGTTGTACTGTGCTGTAATCTGGAGGATTCCGAACTGCACACCTGCACCGAGACCTGCACCATAGGACAGTCTGTTGATGCCTTCCCACTTGTCAGTCTCAATGCCTACAAATTCAGCGAGGTCCTTGTAATCGCCAAAGATTGACTCTCCTGTCTCATTTCCTGTCTGAGCAATAGCATAGCCCACAAATGGAGATGCCTGAGCAAATGCACGGATCTTCTTGTTTGCAAATCTCAAGCCCCACTGTACGTTCACAGGAACTTCTACATAGCCAAGGCCGAGCTGCGACTCGATCTGATCAAATTTTGTTGCCTTTACGTGGTAGAGGAGTTCCGGCTGGATAGAAAGTCCCAGAGGAAGGTCACGCTGCCAAGTGATACCGAGCTGATAGCCAAGGGCTCCTGGAGTTCTTCCGTTTTCAAAATTAAGGTCTGTTACATTGACTCCACCCTTCACACCGAAGCGCTTTGCCTCTACATTTGTCGCTGCCATTGAGAATACCATCAAAACAGCAAGCGTGGCGATAAGTTTTTTCATGATGTTGTGATTTAAATTCAGTTTAAGGCCTTTATAAAAAGGCATTCGACCCGCAAATATAAAAAATTTGTGGGTCGAATACAATATATAGGGAAATATATTCTAATACGAACGTTCTACGTTCCAGACGAACGCCCTTATTCCCAGAGCAGGGGTCTCCTCGTCCTTAAGGCGTATTTCCTCAAGGATAGCGTCGACCTTTTCAGCCGGAACAAAAGCCAGAATGGCGTTGTTCATAGTAGGCCAGGCGTGGTTGCCGAGGTGCGGCTCGCCGGACTCGCTGCCGCGTCCCGCGATGTCGTTCCACATTGTATATCCACGGCATCCGAGATCCTCGAGGATATCAACGATCTCCATATTATAGGCCTGATTATATGATATAAATATACCTTTCATATTCTTACCAATATATTAATTCTTCATTGCTTTCTTTGCCTTGCGACGCTCCTGCCAAGATGCCATTGAAGCATATACTGTAGGGATGATCACGAGGGTTACGAGGGTCGAGATCGAAAGACCCCAGGCCACAACCATACCGAGTGAACGCCACATTTCCGATCCTTCACCCTTACCCATAGCCATAGGAAGCATACCGAGGACTGTTGTGAGGGTGGTCATGAGGATAGGACGGAGTCGTGAGTTAGCTGCTATCACGCAGGCCTCGTTCACCGACTTGCCTCTCTCACGCTGAAGGATTGTGTAGTCGATAAGCACGATACCGTTCTTAACAACGACACCCATAAGGATAAGGACACCTATGAGTCCCATCACTCCGAGAGGTGTTCCGGTGGTAACCAAGCCGAGCACTACTCCTACGAATGCGAAAGGAATAGAGAACATAATAACGAACGGACTCATGAATGACTCGAACTGTGATGCCATCACGATGTACACAAGAATCACGATCATCACGAGAAGGAGGATGAGGTCACCAAAGGTCTCCTGCATGTCCTCAAACGAACCACCGATCTCGATCATCACCTCTGATGGGATGTCAACCTCAGCGATTGACTTCTCAGTCATCTCCACCACATCCGACAACGCATAATCGTCTCCTACAATGCCGGAAACAGTGATAAGGCGCTCTCTGTTCTTTCTCTGGATTGAAGGAGGGGTGAGGATCTCAACAACTTCTCCAACATCCTTGATTCTGACTCCCTTTCCGGAGTTGTTGTAAATCATGATGTTTTCAATGTCCTCTACACCTGTTCTGAACTCCGGAGCATAACGTACGCGGATTCCGTACTCGTCTCCGTCCTCACGATAGTATGACATTGTAGATCCGTTGATAGCAGAACTAAGATAAGAAGCGGCCGTTGTAGTATTCAACCCATTGATAGCCAACTTCTCACGATCAAAGTCTACCTTATACTCAGGCATGTACTCGTCACGGCTGATGATAACCTGCGAACATCCGCCATCAGCAAGCATTTTAGCCTGAATCTCCTTGGCAACACGGTCTGTAGTGGCGAAGTCATAGCCGTAGACCTCTACATCCACTGTAGAAGCACCACCCATCATTCCCATTCCGCCACCTTCTGTGACACGTACCTTCTTGAACTCCGGATATTCCTTGAGGATTTCGCGGATCACTCCCGCAATCTGACCTGCCGAACGGTCACGGATCTCCATACTTCCGATGTTGATGTTGAAGGACATGACGTGTGTACCGTTAGTCTGCATAGATGCGAATGCATTGTCAGAGTCTGCCTGTCCGAGAGTGTACGAGCAGTTCACGATTTCAGGCACTGCAGTCTCGATCTTTCCATAGATTTCATGTGCAAGAGATCGAGTAACCGACTGGCCTGTACCTGCAGGAAGTTCAAGCTGCACTGTAATACGTCCATCATCCGACTTAGGGAAGAACTCCGTCTTGAGGCTTGGAGCAAAGGTTCCGATTACAGCGGCGAAAATCACCAGCGATGTCACAACAACAATTGTCCTGTGAGTCACACACCAGTTGATAAGTCTTCCGTATGCCTCAGAAACAAGGTTGAGGAATTTGTTAAAGTTACCGAACACGATGTCGTGAACCTTTCCTGTCTTAGGCTTGAAGCGGAGGAATCTCGAGCAGAGCATAGGGATCAATGTCAATGCACCGACTGTCGAAACAATCATAATGATGCTGACGATCCATCCGAGCTGTTTGAACATGAGACCTGCCATACCCTTGATCATTGTCAACGGAAGGAACACCGCAAGCATTGTAAGGGTCGAAGCGATTACTGAGATACCCACCTCCTGAGTCGCATGTACAGCAGCCTCCTTCGGCTTTGCTCCTCTCTCCAAGTGGGTCGAGATGTTCTCCAACACCACGATAGCGTCGTCCACGACCATACCGATGGCAATGGAGAGTGCCGACATTGAGACAATGTTGAGGGTATTTCCTGTTGCCCAAAGATACATCAACGAAGCAAGGAGGGAAATAGGAATCGCAAGCACGATGATGAATGTGGCTCTCCATCTTCCGAGGAAGAGGTAAACCACGAGCATCACGATGAGGAATGTGAGCGCGATAGTCTCCTTCAACGAGTTAAGAGTGTTGATGATGTTCAGCGAACTGTCCACAACAGTTCTGATCTCGATGTCAGAAGGAAGAGTCTTCATGATCTTCTTGAGCTCCTTCTGCACACCTCTGATAACGTTCACAGTGTTGGCGTCAGCCTGTTTCTGAATAATGATCTGAGCGCCCTGGGTACCATTGATATATGACTCCTGATATCTTTCCTCAACGCCGTCGATAACTCGCGCAACGTCACGGAGATATATGGTTCTGCCGTTGTAATGAGCGACAACCACATCGAGGAGTTCGTTCGCACCCGCGAACTCCTTCTCTACGCGGAGCGAATATGAGTTCGATCCGATATCGATGGAGCCACTCGGGATGTTTCTGTTCTCCGATGCGATGATATTTGATATTCCTGCGATAGTAAGGCCATATGCCTCAAGTTTGTTAGGGTCGCAGTAAACCTGAATCTCGCGCTGTGGAGCTCCTGACACTGAGACAGTTCCAACTCCTGACACACGCGCGAGAGGTGTTGCTACCTTCTCGTCGAGAAGTTTCTCGAGCGCTGTGTAGCTCTGGTGCGCTGTCGCTGCCATGATCATGATAGGCATGTCGTCGGCGCTGAACTTGAAGATCACCGGAAGTGATGCACCGTCCGGAAGGACTGAGTTCACCATGTCCAGTTTATCACGAACGTCGTTGGTTGCGACGTCGATGTCTACTCCCTCTACGAATTCAAGGGTAATGAGGGACACGTTCTCCTTTGAAGTTGAAGTGATGTTCTTGAGGTCACTTACTCCATTCAGCGTGTTCTCGAGCACCTTTGTAAGGTTTGTCTCGATGTCCTGCGCGCTTGCTCCCGAATACGATGACATCACCATCACGACGTTGGCATCAAACTTAGGGAATCGGTCAAGGGACAGGTTGATCAGCGAGAACACACCGAAGATCGCCAGAGCGATGAATATCAGTGCGGTTGTGACCGGTTTGTTGACCGCGGTTCTATATATACTCATAGTACTATTCGTTTACATTGACCTTGATTCCATCCTTGAGGCGGATCTGACCTCCTGTTACGATGGTTGCACCGTCCTCGATTCCCTCAAGCACCTCATACTCAGCGCCCATACGACGTCCGAGAACCACCTTTGTGTAAGTTACGGTACCATCTGCATTGAGGACATATACGAATCTTTCACCCGATCCCTGCTGCTTCACTACAGCCACGTCAGGAATCACTACGCTGTTGTTTACTCCGAAGTTTACATTTGCTCTTACGAACATTCCCGGACGAAGGGTCTTGTAGTTGTTCTCCACTACGACCTCAACATTGAATGTGCGTGTTGCAGGATCGATTGTAGGGTAGATCTTCTGAATCTTGCCATAGAAAGTCTTGCCAGGGATTGCGTCTGCAGAAAGTTCCACTGAGTCGCCTTTCTTCACCTTTGTATAGTCAGACTCAGAGATGGCGATAAGCATCTTCACAGGAACGATCTGCTCTACTGTAAAGATAGGCGCGCTTACTGAGCACATGTCTCCTACATCATAGTTGCGGGCAGTAACCACTCCGTTGATAGGGCTGCGGAGCACTGTGTTCTCAAGAAGGTTCTCCACCTGAGTCTTGGTAACGTTATACTGGAGTTCGATTGCATCGAGGTCTGACTTTGAAAGTCCGCCTGCCTCGTAGAGGGATCTGAGACGTCCGAGCTCAACCTCCTGGTTAGCGAGCTGAAGCTGAGCCTGCTGGAGCTGAGCCTTATCGATCTCTGCAAGTACCTGACCCTCAGTTACAAAGTCACCGATGTCAGCCTTGATTACAGAGATACGTCCTCCTGTCTGCGGAGTGATGTTGTTCTTTACATAGGCCTGAACTGTCGATGTGTATGTCGCTTCCTGCGGCACCTCGCGTACAGAGACCTTGGTTACAGCCACTACAGGAGTAGTGTCTACCACTTCAACAGCGGCCTGCTGAGCGCCTTTGTTGCCGCAACCTGCTGCCATAACAACAGCACCGGCAATGAACATTGATCTGATAATAGTCTTCATTTATGTCTTCTTTTTATTTATTCTACGATGAAATCCTGTCCCAAAGTCTGCTCGAGCTGAGCCTTGGCGTTGAGGAAGTTATATATTGCCTGAGACTCTGCAAGCTGAGCCTGTGTGAGGGCGAGCTGGGCGTCGTTAAGCTCGATGAGGGTTCCACGGCCCACCTGGTAAGACATCTCCATGATGTCATAGCCCTTCTGAGCTGACGCTACTGCATCCTGTGCCGCATAATAGCTCTTCATGTTCATCTCCATAGTTGTGAGATGCTGACGGATGGCTATCTTGAGCTGTCTCTCTGTGTTGAGGCTCTGGAGCTGCACCTGCTTGTACTGGTTCTCAGACTGACGGATGGCGTTGTAGCGCTTTCCACCTGCGAAGATAGGAATGCTGAGGCTGAGACCTACGTATGAATATGGGGTCCACTTGTACTCGCTGAACTTGAAGTCGTTTGTCATCGCGTTGATCGAGTAGTTGAATGCGAGGGCAAGTGAAGGGATGTTAGCGAACTTCTGCATCTTCACCATCTCTGCGAGCTGCTCTGTCTGGATAGCGAGCTGCTTCATTGTGGTATTGTCCTCAAGGGTTGCTCCGTCGTGGCTGTGGATGTCGTAGAACATCTGCTGGCCATAGTCCTCAAGGGCTCCCGTTACATCGATGTTCATCTCAAGATCCACTCCGAGGACAGCCTTGAGCTGCCACAAAGCCAGGATTACAGAGCTTTCTGCATTATAAACATTAGGGATTGCGTTGGCAACTGTAGTCTTCGAACGGATGAGCTCCATTTCCGAAACCTTCTCGGCGTCGTACTTCTTCTGAGTCTCCTCGTAGTTTCTTACTGCGTTCTCATACACCTGCTTGTACACATCAAAGGCCTGCTTTGAGAGGAGAACACTGTAATATGCCTGCTTAACCTGTGTCACCATGTCAAGACGTGAAGCACGAGCCTTCTCGACTGCGAGCTCAACATCCATTCCGGAAATCTTGAGGCTCTGCCAGAGCTGGGCATTCACGAGAGGCATCGCTGCCGAAACTCCGGTGCTCCAGGTGTTCCAACGGCCGACTTCCATTCCGCCGCCGCTTGATGATGATGTGTCTTCTGTTGATGAGCCTGCTCCGTCTGGGATCTCTGTTCCTTCAGGAAGTTCAGTTCCCTCACCTTCACCAGCTCCGCCACCGAGCATTCCGCCAAGCGAGCTCATGTCGAAGTCCATATACATCACCTGCTTCTTGATGGTTCTCTGATATGCTCCAGACGCATCGATCTGCGGCCAGAGGGCTGCGTAAGAGCCCTTCTTTGCATATTCAGTCCTTTCAATCTCCATATCGGCTACCTTCACCGATATATTCTCACTCAAGGCGATTTCCAACGCCTGTTCCAACGTAATCACCACTGGCTCCTGTGCTGAACCGGCCTCATCGAGGATGGCTTCAACATCACTCTTCGGAGCATCCTCCCTGTACTGGGCAGACGCCGGAAGAGAAAGCGCAAAAGCTGCAATGACTACAGAAATTACCGCTAATGATTTCTTCATAAATATGATTGTAATATTATTATTTCAGACCGGGCTTTTCCATCAAAAATCAAGCCACTCATACTCCCCTCCCCACAGTTCGAGGAATCTCATAAAATCTGCATTCGAGAGCACTACACTTGCTGTGTTGTCACAAGGATGGAAGCTTACTCTCTCCGCTTCCCTGAGATCCTGATCAAGGAAAAGCTTGACTCTGTGGCCGTTCGGGAAGAGTTCTTTTGCAGCTACTCCCTCAGCAACCGACATGACTCCGCTGTCATCTGTTTCTGCAAGGCCGATGTCGTTGATCAGGCCAAGAGGAGACACTGATCCGGGAAGAAGGCCAAGGCATCGTTCCATTCTCTCAGATGATGCAAACGAGAGCTTTCCCTGACGGAGCTTGTGCTCAAGAGAGTGGATGTCAAGCACCTTGTGGCACTCGAAGACCACGAGATAGTGGCGGTTTCCCTTATGATTGCGGAAGAACAGGTTCTTGCAGTGTGTCGAATCTATCTCCTTCCAGTACTCCAGAGCCAGCTCAATGGTCGGAAGAGGCGGATGCGTGTGCATCTCATAGGCCAGACCGTTCTTCTCAAGAAAGTCCAGCACCTTATCTATCCTGCTATTTGACAAGGCTCTTTGCATAATTTGTCGGTGCCGCTTTCTTCTTTTCCGGATGCACGATCGCAGCCGGCTGCTTCTTGATCTGACTGTAAATAAGGAATCCTATTCCAAGAAGGATGAACGGCACGCTGAGCCACTGACCCATATTAAGCACCATATCCTGCTCGAAACCTACCTGAGGCTCCTTGATGAATTCGATGAGGAAACGCATTCCGAAACATCCGATGAAGAAGGTTCCGATGAAGAATCCGCGATGGAGTTTAGGAAGTCTGTACTTGTACATGAGGATCTGGAACACTCCGAGAAGGAAGTAGCTGAGAGCCTCGTAAAGCTGGGTAGGATGCTTAGGCTCTGTCTCGCCTCTGAGCTCGAATATGAATCCCCAAGGAAGGCTTGTCACATCGCCGTAGATCTCTGAATTGAAGAGGTTACCGAGACGGATGAAGGTTGCGGCAAAACACACTGCAATCGCAAGGTGGTCGAGGATCCACACGAAGTCGAAGTCATACTTGCGACCGTAATGTTTTGCAAACCAGATCATTGCAATAAACAGAGCAATAGTACCTCCGTGGCTTGCAAGTCCTCCCTTCCAAGGCATAAAGATCTCCCAGAAGCCCTGCCAGCTGCCAAGATAATAGTCAGGCTGGTAGAACAGACAGTGTCCAAGACGTGCTCCTACAATCGTACCGATGAGGAGTGTATAGAGAAGCGGATCCAGAAGAGTCTGAGGAACGCCCTCCCTCTTGAAGAACCACTTGAAGATGTACCAACCAAGGATAAATCCTGAAATGAAAAGCAACGAATACCATCTGAGTGAGATCGAACCTATAGAGAAGATCTCGGGATTCGTATGCCAGTTAACCACCAATGTCTCTAACATAACCTTATACAATTAAATTAATCTGCAAAGATAACATTTACACACCTAAATCCCTAACACAATGGCATTAAACTACAATTGGTGGGCAAAATTTGCCCACCAATCATATTACATATTGCTGATTACAGCTATTTATGCGTTCCGATTACTTGCGGATTGCTGCGATACCTGGGAGCTCCTTGCCCTCGAGGTACTCGAGCATTGCGCCACCACCTGTTGATACGTAGCTTACCTTGTTAGCGTAACCCATCTGAGTTACAGCTGCTACTGAGTCACCACCACCAACGAGGGTGAATGCGCCGTTCTCTGTAGCCTTAGCAAGGATCTCAGCGATGCGGTTTGTACCCTTAGCGAATGCAGGGATCTCGAACACGCCTACAGGACCGTTCCAAAGGATAGTCTTAGAGTTCATGAGAACCTCCTCCCACATAGCGAGAGTGCTTGGAGCTGCGTCCATACCTTCCCAACCATCAGGAATCTCTGAGTTGAGGCAGATCTTAGTGTTAGCGTCGTTAGAGAAATCGTCAGCGATCACAACCTCCTTAGAGAGATAGATCTTCACGCCCTTCTCCTCTGCCTTCTTGAGAGTGTCGAGAGCGAGCTGCATCTGATCGTCCTCACAGAGTGAACGGCCGATCTGACCACCCTGAGCCTTCTTGAATGTGTAAACCATACCACCGCCGATGATCATGTTGTCAACTGCGTCGAAAAGCTTCTCGATGATAGTGATCTTTGAAGATACCTTTGCACCACCTACGATAGCAGTTACAGGGTGCTCAGGAGTCTTGAGAACGTGGTCGATAGCCTTGATCTCACCTTCCATCACATAACCGAACATCTTGTCGTTAGGGAAGTAGTCAGCGATGAGAGCTGTAGAAGCGTGAGCACGGTGAGCTGTACCGAATGCGTCGTTGATGTAGCAGTCAGCGTAAGAAGCGAGCTTCTTCACGAACTCCTTCTGGTTCTCCTTTACAACTGCCTTAGCAGCCTTCTTCTCTTCGTCTGTAGCGAACTCGCCTCTTGGCTTGCCCTCCTCCTCAGCGTAGAAACGGAGGTTCTCGAGTACGAGGCACTCACCCATCTTGAGGGCAGCTACCTGCTCGTCTGCAGCCTGGCAGTCGTCAGCGAACTTAACAGGTGCTCCGAGGAGCTCCTCAACGCGGCCGAGGATGTGCTTGAGAGAGAATTTCTCAGTAACGCCCTTTGGACGGCCAAGGTGTGACATAACGATCACAGCACCACCCTTCTCAAGAACTTTCTTAAGTGTAGGGATAGCAGCACGGATACGTGTGTCATCAGTGATCTCCATCTTCTCATTGAGAGGAACGTTGAAGTCTACGCGGACAATAGCTTTCTTGCCGGCGAAATCGTAAGTGTCAATAAACTGTTGCATAATTGTATAGATGTATTGTTGTTATTTTCCTATCAGATCCCCGATCACGTCGGGGATGACGTCATTGCCGGCCTGACCGGCAATCTAAAACCGAGCAAATTTAGTAATTTTCGTGGAAATACAAGAATTTACCTATCTTTGCGAGGTAAAAATATATCCATATGATGACCATTGAAAGCCCAGGTGCATTCTGGAAAGACTACGAACTCATTGATTCCGGCAATTTCGAGAAACTCGAAAGGTTCGGACCGTTCATTATGGCCCGCCCCGAGCCTAAGGCTCTGTGGGAGAAGTCCCTCTCTGAAGGAGAGTGGAACAAGCTGATCCACACCCGTTTCAAGACAGGTGCAGGCTTCGGAAAGGCCGGCAAGGAGGACAGCGGTACTTGGGAGCGCCGCAAGAAGATGGACGACCAGTGGTACATCCGCTACAAAGGTGCGCAGGAAGGTCTCGACTTCTCGCTCAGACTCGGCCTCACCTCGTTCAAGCACGTGGGTGTGTTCCCGGAGCAGTCAGCTAACTGGGAATATATATACAGACAGACCCGAGCTCTCGTAGAAAAGGCTGAAGCGGAAGGAAAACCGAAGCCGAAAGTGCTGAACCTCTTCGCATACACCGGAGCCGCTTCGCTCGCAGCCAAGGCAGCAGGTGCCGATGTGACACACCTTGACTCTGTACGTCAGGTAGTGACTTGGGCCCGCGGAAACATGGAGGCCAGCCGCCTTGACAACATCAGATGGATTGTAGAGGACGCACTCAAATTCGCACGCAGAGAAGCAAAGAGAGGCAACACCTACCAGGGCATCATCCTCGACCCGCCTGCATACGGCCACGGCCCTGACGGAGAGAAATGGAAACTGGACGAATGTCTTAACGAAATGCTCCAGTGCGTTGCTGCGATCCTCGCCCCTCAGGACAGCTTCATGGTCCTGAACCTCTACTCAAACGGCTACTCGGCAGTATTGGGAGAGACGATCGTAAAACAGAACTTCTGTCTCAAGAACGCCTACAAGTCGCTCGACTTCGGAGAACTCGTCCTCCGCGACTCCTACGGCAAAAACCTGCCGCTAAGCGTCTTCGTCCGACTCGCAAGATAAAAACAACGTGACAGAGATGAAAATATAAGTGTGTGCTCTAAAAGTTTCACAAGAGCACACACTTTTCTTATATCACATAACCAC
This sequence comes from uncultured Bacteroidales bacterium, assembly GCA_947367375.1. Classification (GTDB taxonomy): domain Bacteria; phylum Bacteroidota; class Bacteroidia; order Bacteroidales; family UBA932; genus Cryptobacteroides. Next base: position 28,547 of record CANBDZ010000015.1, read on the forward strand.
TGTGTCGTTTTTACCCCTAAAAATGATACAGAGGTCATGTATTTCACTCAAAAACCCACTTTTAGCCTACTACTGTGTCATTTTTATAGCAATAATTGACACAGTGGTATCCCAAGGTGTAGAAAAGCAGGATTTTACAATCGTCCATACTGTATTTTTTATACATTTGCCCACAACTTCATACATTTCAAGAGAGAGATGTGGGGAAAGAACGTTGAGAAGGAACGAGAAAAAGATAAATGATATGAAAAAGACCTACCATGTCTGCCTGTCGGCAGGAGACGAGATCATGTTCCGTGATCTGGAAGACTACAACAGAGGATTCAACTGTTTTGCATTGGCGTTACATAAGACCGGATCCACCGGCCTGGTTGAGGCATTTATGGCAACACACACTCACCAGATAATCCAGACTTCTGACACAAAAGAATTCATGTGGCATTTCAGGCAGTCCTACTGTATGTATTTTAACCACAAGTATCAACGAAAAGGAAAGCTTGGAGAAAACATACATTTCACTCTGGAAGTTGTCGGGCATCATCACAAGCTGGCAGCTATGAGCTATGCTCTCAGAAATGCCGTGCACCACGGGGTTGTGTCCATTCCATATGCCTATCCACATTGTTCTGCAAACGCAATCTTCAGTTCGGAGATGGGCAAGTTCCATAAGGAGAACCTCCTTCCCGAATGCCATTATTCACAACACATCGGAAGGCGGGCAGAGTATCCCGACAATTATAAAATGTCTGAAAGCGGTGTATTCCTACGAGAAACAGTCCTTGACATTCCTCAAGTCGAAGATCTTTTCATTTCCCCTCGTGCTTTCAATTATTACATGACCAGGAAGTCGTCTGAAGAATGGGAGTTAGAGCAGGGAAGAGATAATAACAATCTGCCACCGATTAATCTATCAGTAATAGAAAAAGGAATAAACGTGACTTCGCAGGCTGAAATGCTTGTTAATGAAAATGGAAAGTCTAATTACCGAAGACCGTCAGATATGGATGTGTGTGCGGAGATTGATAACAATATTTTACCTATGTATAGCAAGGATTCTGTATATCAGCTTTCGCGACAGGAAAAGCAGCAGATAGCAGCTGTCTCTTATACACATCTCCGAGCCCACGAGACCCTAAGACATCTCGTATGCCGTCTTCTGCTTGAAAAGGGGGGG
>CANBDZ010000016.1 GCA_947367375.1 uncultured Bacteroidales bacterium
GTCGATAGTAAGTCCCCTTTCCGAGAAAGGGGATTTAGGGGAAAGGTAACGTAAACATAGAAGGTGCGGTGGGAAAAAGTTTCGCAAGTTTCACCAACCTTCAATAAATCAATAATTTACCACTTGCGAAACTTGAGAATAAAATGGAACTTATTAAATGCAGTAATGTCTGCAAGAGCTTCGGTGAAAAGGTTGCTCTTGACAATGTGTCCATAGAGATACCGAAAGGTAAGATCTTTGGACTTCTTGGACCTAACGGTGCCGGAAAGACGACACTGATCCGTATTATCAACAGAATTACCATCCCTAACTCAGGAGAGGTCCTTTTCGACGGACGTCCTATCACCCAGGATGATGTGGAGAAGATCGGTTACCTTCCAGAGGAAAGAGGTCTTTACAGAAAGATGAAGGTCGGAGACCAGGCTATGTACTTCGCTCAGCTTAAGGGTATGTCCTCACGTGAGGCAGCTGCTGAGCTCAAGAAATGGTTCGTGCGTTTCGGCATCGAGAGCTGGTGGAACAAGAAGGTGGAGGAACTTTCAAAGGGTATGGCCCAGAAGATCCAGTTCATCACTACAGTCGTACATAAGCCTTCTCTTCTCATCCTCGATGAGCCGTTCTCTGGCTTTGACCCTGTCAATGCACAGGTGATCCGTGAGGAGATTCTCCGTCTGAAGGAAGAGGGAGCTACCATCATCCTTTCTACACACAATATGGAGTCGGTTGAGGAGCTTTGCGACAACATCGCGCTCATCAACAAGTCTCACGTGGTCATTTCCGGTGGTGTTGAGGAAATCCGTCGCAAGTACGGCAACAATAATGTGGAGCTCATCTACACAGCCGCAAAACCTCTTGCATCGGTTGAGGGTATCTACAATGTGCTTTCTGACGTTGCTGAGGGAGCGGGCGAGAGACACACAGCTGTCCTTGAGATTCTCGATGGAGCGACATCAAACGAGGCTATCCAGCAGATCATTGCACAGGGTGCTGGCATCAATTCGTTCAAGGAACTTGTTCCTCGTATGAACGACATATTCATCAAACTTGTAACAGAGGAGGAGTAGCGCTATGAAACTGAGAAACATAAATACAATTATCGCAAGAGAGTATCTTACCAGGGTCAAGAAGAAATCATTCCTTCTCACTACCTTCCTGGTACCTGTCCTTTTTGCTGCAATGTGTATCCTTCCGAGCGTGATTATGTTCATGGCCAAGGATACAGGCAAAAAGATGGCAGTAATCGACAACTCGGGCATAGTGATGTCTTATCTTGTCGACACCGACGAGGTTGATTATGAGGATTTTACAGGACATGATGCTGACAGCCTGAAGCTTCAGTTCGACACTTACGGACTTGATGCCCTCGTGGTTGTCTCGGAGATTGATCCGGCAACAAAGAGTCTTTCTGTAGCGTCCTACTCGTTCAAGCCTATGAGTGTGACTATGAAGGAAGGGCTTCAGTCAAGGATAGACGATGCAGTGGAGGACTACCGTCTTGCTCAGTACGAAATCTCTGACCTTAAGCAGATTATGGAGGATGTGAAGTCAGATGTGTCCATCGCGACCTACACCCTCGGAGAGGAAGGTGAGGAGAAGATCACCTCGTCAGAGGTATATATGATCATATCTATGGTCCTTTCCATCATCATATATATGTTCATCGCTATGTTCTCCGGAATGGTGATGCAGAGCGTCATCGAGGAGAAGGCGAGCAGGGTAGTGGAAGTGCTCGTGTCTTCAGTGAAGGCGACAGAGCTTATGTTCGGAAAGATCATAGGAGTAGCTTGTGTAGCTCTCACTCAGTTCTTCCTGTGGATCCTTCTTACTGTGGTTTTAGTCGGAGGTGTTTCTGCCTTTGTGGGACTTGACACACTTATGGGGGATCCTGCACAGCAGGAGCAGATGATGCAGATGGCCGGCTCAATGGGTGGCGTAGACATGGCTCAGATGGCGGATATGGCTGCTCAGGAGGAAGGCCTCGGAGCAATCATCAGCACTCTCAGGGACATCAACTACGGTCAGCTCATCTTTGCGTTCATCATTTACTTCGCTCTCGGCTACCTCCTTTATGCATCATTCTTTGCTGCAATCGGATCAGCTGTGGAGAACGAGGCTGACACAACCCAGCTCCAGATGCCTGTTACAGTGCCGCTTCTTCTGGCATTCTTTATCGCATTGTATGCATTCAATGCACCTGACAGTCAGCTGGTGTGGTGGGGCTCGATGATTCCGTTCACATCACCGATAGTGATGCTTGCCCGCATCCCATTCGGTGTTCCGATGTGGGAGCTCGGACTTTCAATAGCTCTTCTCGCAGTAACCTTCCTTGCCTGCGGATGGCTTTCAGCAAAGATTTATAAGATAGGTATCCTTATGTTCGGAAAGAAGACGACATTCAAGGATCTCTGGAAATGGTTGAAACAGAATTAATCATATGAAGAAACTCATTATTTTCCCCCTGCTTCTTGCGATGGCCTTTGCGGCTTCTGCACAGGAGTATGAATGGGAGGCTGTCGAATTTGACGGCAGTCTGACAGGCGTTGTCTCGCCGTCAAAGGACAATGTGGCTGAGGCTATAGGCCATTTTGAAGGCAGACATTATGTGGCTCCTAACGGCACAACCTACAAGAAGAATTCGATTGTGGGCAAGACTGCGCGTGCTGTCATCGATGCTCAGCCGGCCATGGCGCGAGTAAAGGATGTGATCGGCTATTCGACTGAGGCTATGAGCGCGACCTATCCTGAGAGCGCTCTTTCAAACTGGTTCATCGATCTTCTCATGGCCAAGACAGAGAAGCTTACAGGCAAGAAGGTGCATATGGGAGTGTCAAACTTCGGTGGCATCAGAGTGGATATGCCTAAGGGTGACATCATTCTTGATGACATGCTTTCGATGTTCCCTTTCAAGAACCAGGTAGTCTATGTGGAGCACACTGGAAAGCAGATCCGTGCAATTCTTGAGGATATGGCGGAGCACAGGTTCGAAGTTCTCGGAGGTGTGCGCGTTGTAGCTGATAAAGGCAAACTTGTCTCTGCCGAGATAGCAGGAGAGCCTATTGATGATGACAAGATCTACGGAGTTGCGACCATTACATTCCTTCTCGATGGCGGAGACGGACTTACCCTCAAGGAGAATGCAGTTTCAGTGACATCATTCCCTGAGGTGAACATCATTGATGTAGTGCTTGAGCATGTATATGCAGAGACAGCGGCCGGAAGACCTATAGAGTACAAGACTGACGGACGCGTAAAGGTAAATGACTATAAAAAGAGAAGAAAATGAGACGTATATTTTTGACAGTACTTGCAGCTGTAATGACATTCTCACTTTCAGCTCAGGATCTTACAATACTTCATTTCAATGACACCCACAGCCACATCGATCCGCAGAGGACCGGAGAGCTTCAGGGCCGTGGCGGAGTGATCGAGCAGGCTGCTTACATAGACCAGGTGCGTGCAGAGGAGGGAAAGAAGAATGTCCTTCTCGTTCACGCAGGTGACTTCGGTCAGGGAACATCCTATTTTACAGAACTCGGAGGTAACATCGAGATCGATGTGATGAATGCGCTTGGGTTCGATGTAGTTACATTGGGTAACCACGAGTTTGATAACGGAACTGCCGAGCTCGCTCGTCGTCTGAAGAACCTCAAGGCGGACATTGTCTGTGCAAACTATGACTTTACAGGTACTTCCCTCGAGGGAATCGTAAAGCCTTACACCATCCTCAAGAGGGGTGGAAAGAAGATCGGAGTGATCGGACTTCTCACTGATGTTTCAAGTGTAGTTGACCTCAGCATAGCTCAGGGCATCAAGTTCCAGGAGCCAGCACCAATTGTCAATGAACTTGCAGATTACCTCAAGAACAAGAAGAAGTGCGACCTCGTGATCTGCCTCAGCCATCTCGGACATGGCGGCGACTGCAGGCTTGCGGGACAGATCCGCAATGTGGACATCATCGTGGGCGGTCACTCACACACTCATCTTGAAGACATCCATCATGAAACCGATCTGGATGGAAAGGACGTGAAGATCGTTCAGGACTGGAAGTGGGGACTTAATGTCGGAAAACTTACTTTGGATTTCTAATGGGATTTCTTGAACTTCTCATCATAGCTGTGGGCGTCTCTATGGACGCCTTTGCAGTTTCGGTCTGCAAGGGTTTGTCAGTGAGTAGAGTACGTCCTCAGCATGCTTTGAAGACAGGTCTGTGGTTTGGAGGTTTCCAGGCCCTGATGCCTGTAATCGGCTACTTCCTTGGAGTTAGTTTCGCCGATCTGGTCTCTTCTGTAGATCACTGGATTGCTGTTGTCCTCCTGGCTATAATAGGAGGCAATATGATAAAGGAGTCCTTTGAGAAGGAAGAATGCTGCTCTTCCGCAGATTCTGATTTCTCATTCAGAGTCATGCTTGCGATGGCTATAGCCACAAGCATTGACGCACTTGCCATCGGTGTCTCTTTTGCCTTCCTTCGCGTCAACATATGGATGGCAGTCCTGTGCATAGGACTTGTGACAGGAGCATTTTCTGCAGCAGGAGTCTATGTCGGCAGCATTTTCGGAAGAAAGTACAAGTCCAAGGCCGAATTTGTGGGAGGTGCGATCCTGATTGCAATGGGCCTGAAGATCCTCCTTGAACACACGTTGCTCTAGTCGTCTCTGCGACTGAAGATCATCGAAATTACAATCATCAAAGGGAATATTTCTACACGTCCGAGGAACATATCGAGCGTGTAGATTATTTTTGCTGCAATAGGCTGAGCTCCGTAGTTGCCCATAGTTCCCAAGACTCCGGTTCCAGGACCGACATTTCCAAGCGAAGCGACAGAACCGGAAAAGGCTTCAGACAATTCCACTCCGCACAGCAGCAGGGCTATAAGGGAGATGATGACTATAGCGAAATATATCACTATATATAGGAATACAGATGAAGTCAGTTCTTCGCTGACAACGTGTCCTCCTACCTTTGTCCTGAACATAGAATGTGGGTGAAGCCTCTTTTTTGTGTCGTTGGCGAGAGCTTTGAATGAAATCAGGACTCTGTCAGCCTTCAGACCTCCTGTTGTTGAGCCTGAGCAGCCGCAGTGGAAGGCTGCGAATATGAGCAGGGCGTTGGCCATTGCCGGCCATGCGGCATTGTCGCTCTGGCCGAAGCCAGTGGTGGAGATGTAGCTTATGGTCTGGAATGAGCCTGCCATCAGACATTCTCCCCAACTGTCCTGGGAGTTGAACTTTAAGGCAAGAGAGACAAGTACTGCCACAACTGCAATTACTCCAAGATAGTACTTGGTCACCGGATGTCTCAACGGTTTGACTGACCTGTGTATCACTGTAGCGTAAAGAACTCCGAAATGCATTGAAGACAGGACCATAAACACCATAAGTATGATGTTGATGACGCTTGAGTCATAATACATTACAGACATGTTCCTTGTACTGAATCCACCTGTGGCCACGGTGCTGAAAGAATGGTTGACAGAGTCGAACAATGACATTCCTGCAGCCCAGAGGAGCAGGGTCTCAATAATGGTTAGACCGATGTAGACAGAGGTCATCACTCTGACTATTGTTCCGGATCTGTAGCTGTAGCGGTCCTTGGATAGGGAAGAAAGCTCGAGGTTTGACAGCCTGTATTTCAGCGGGCTTGCTCCAGGAATGATGATCAGAAGGAACACGATTACTCCCAGACCTCCGATGAAATGGGTCGATGATCTCCAGAAGAGGAGGCTCTTAGGCAGTGATTCTATGTCTGTAAGAATTGTTGAGCCTGTCGTTGTGTAACCGGAAACGCTTTCAAACCAGGCGTTTATGATGGTGAACTCGCCGCCGTAAAGCACGTAGGGGAGCATTCCGAAAATGAATGAAAGCAGCCAGGTCAGCACGATGGTCAGATAGCTGTCCTTCAGAGACATCGCTGACGGGCTCTTTATGAATATGAATGGAAAGGCTCCTGTAAGCGCTGTGATAAGGAAGCTGATGGCAAGAGGAGTGAATGCCTCGTCATAGCCGTAGATGATCGAGACTATGATGGAGCACAGCATAAACAGGGCGTTGACAAGCAGCGCTCTGCCGACATTTGCCGAAATTGCCTTTATATTTATCGAGGTCTTCACTTCTGGTCTTTTCTATGTCGGCACAAATATATGTATATATTTGCACAAATATATATGCCTGCGTCGACCAAATGACAATTAATTCAATCTTTGAGGACAATGGATGAAAATATTGTCTATATTTGCCGCGATTTTCAGAACGTGTATTAATAATCAAAAGATATAATTCTGTAACTATGGGTACAACTCAGACAAACTACAGCTTTATCAGCAAGTTCAAGGCGCACGTGAATTCAAGCATGGTGTTGATTTTCTTCACTGTCCTTGCTCTCATCTGCGCTAACGTACCGCCAATCAAAGACTGGTACTTCTCATTGTGGCAGCATAAGGTAAGCCTTTCTATCGGAAACTTCAACTTCTTCAGCCATAACGGCCACACTATGACCGTAATGCAGGTCATCAATGACTTCCTCATGGCGATCTTCTTCTTCTCAGTAGGTCTTGAGATCAAGCGCGAGATCCTTATCGGGGAGTTGTCTACAAAGGAAAAGGCTATGCTTCCTATCATCGGAGCCTGCGGCGGAATGATCGTTCCTGTACTTGTGTTCATGCTTTTCTGTCCTGCAGATCCTGCAATGCAGCGCGGTATCGCGATCCCAATGGCTACTGACATCGCATTCTCACTCGGAGTGCTCTCAGTATTCAGCAAACGAGTTCCAGTGGGCCTCAAGGTGTTCCTTGCAGCACTTGCAGTGGCTGACGACCTCGGCGGCATCATCGTGATCGCTCTCTTCTATTCATCTGAAATCCACGTTTCATACATACTCCTTTCAGCTATCTGTGTAATGGCTATGATTATCGCAAACACCCTCAAGGTGAGATCAAAGTCATTCTATGTATGTGTGGGATTGGTTCTCTGGTACACAATGCTCAACTCAGGTATCCATGCGACTATCGCCGGTGTGATCACAGCATTCTGCGTGCCTGCTTCTCTCAAGAAGGGTACAGGACACTACCTTGAGCGCATCCGTGAGAACATCAACATCTTCCCTGTGATTAATGTAGACGACCGTCACAAGACAGTGGTTCTTACACACAGCCAGATCCACGTTCTCAAGAGCATCGAGTCTGCAGCCGACAAGATGATCAGCCCTCTTCAGGATCTTGAGGACAATATGCATTTCCTTATCGGTTACATAATCATTCCTCTCTTCGCGTTTGCGAATGCGGGTATCGACCTCTCTCAGATGAGCATCGGAAGCCTTTTCTCAGGTGTAGGTCTTTCTGCAATGCTTGGTCTTGTGATCGGTAAATTTGTCGGAGTCTTCTCATTCTCTTGGGCTGCTGTCAAGGCTAAGATCGTGAAGCTTCCAGAGGGAACTACCTGGAAGGCATTTGCAAGCGTCTGCGTGATCTGTGGTATCGGTTTCACAGTGTCTATGTTTATCGCTGACCTTTCATATGCAGGTCTCGGAGTTTCAGGTGCAGCTCTTCTTAATGAGGCTAAACTCGGTGTCCTCTGTGGCTCAGTAATCGCGGCGGTTCTCGGTGCGGTTCTCCTGAACAAGACTCTTCCAGAACAGAAATAATTAAAATATATGAATATATAGAAAGCCGTTTTCCTATGAAAGCGGCTTTCTTTTATTATTGGACGGAGCGGCTTCGTCCGCTCCCGCTATATTTCCGGAAAATATATCCTGTGATGTGATCAGCCGCTTCATCTCGCGCTTGTGCTCGGCGACAGCTTCTTTTATATAATCAACTGCCCGTGGGAAGAACTTTTTGAATTCCTTCACCGTGTCGCACATCATCTCGCAGCTGAACATTATGTTGGTTCTGTCATCCAGGACCACGGCCTTTACTATATCTGTAGTCAGCATCATGCTGTTTGATGCTTCGATAAAGAGTCTGCAGGCCTCTGTGTCTATGCTGAAGAACAGTCTTACTGCGAGGATTTTATCTTCATATTCGACTACCGCAAGGTTGTCATCGATGCCGAAGAGGATGTGTGAGTCTTCGTAGATGGGACTGCGTCTGTCCTCCATCATGCATCTGAAAATGTCTCTGAGTGTAAGTGCCATGGCGATATGTTTTTGAGTCGCTCTAGCACATTTGAGGCCGTACTTGTAATCTGGTGGAAAATCATCATTTTTTGCTGAAAAAACACCTCCAATCTATCGCCAATTTGATCCATTTTTCATAAATTTGAAAGATTTATGACGGATTACGTAGCTATGTCGGGATTTAAGAGCATAATGTTGCCTGATGACGGGGAAAGAGACCTGATCTTTTTTCTCGCAATGGAGGAATATGTGGCTCAGAATGTTCCCGGCGACGCCTTCTTTATCTGGCGTGTCAAACCTACGGTCATAATCGGCCGCAATCAGGATCTTGAGGCAGAAGTGAATCTTGACTACTGCAAGGAGCACGGAGTGAAGATTGTCCGTCGCAAGAGCGGAGGAGGGTGTGTGTACTCTGATATGGGCAATATCATGATTTCCTATATCTCGGCAAAAGGCGACACGCCTTCTGTCTTTGACAGGTACCTTTCTGCTATGACTGAATGTCTGTGCTCGCTTGGACTTGATGCAGAGAAGTCAGGCCGTAATGACATCCTCGTACAGGGAAGGAAGGTGAGCGGAAATGCTTTGCATCAGCTTCCGGACAGGACCATAGTCCACGGCACCCTGCTTTACGACACCGACCTGGATGCCCTGGAGCAAGCTATAAGGCCTCCGGTCGAGAAACTGGCAAGACACAAGGTCCAGTCTGTCCGCCAGAGGGTGAGAAACCTTGCGGAATGTCTTGACCCATCTCAGATCCCGTCTGCCGAGGCTCTGGTGGCCTACATCCTGGATTACTTCTGCGAAGAAGCAGTGACACTTACATCGAATGACACAAAACTTATAGACCAATATGGAAGAGAATCTTTTGAAGACCTGTCTGTATGACAAGCACGTTGCCCTTGGCGCGTTGATGAGCCCGTTCGGCGGCTTTATTATGCCGATCCAGTACACAAACATCACAGATGAGCACAATGCTGTCCGCAAGGCTGCAGGTATGTTCGATGTGTCGCATATGGGTGAGATCTTTGTCAGCGGTCCGGATGCTGAAAAGTTCGTGAACCACATCTTTTCTAACAATATTTCAGGCATTCCTGAGGGAAAGATCCTCTATGGAATGATGCTTTATCCAAACGGCACAGTAGTGGATGACCTTCTTGTCTATAAGGAATTTCAGCCTGATCATTTCCTTCTTGTAGTGAATGCCTCTAACATCGCTAAGGATTATGAGTGGATCTGCGCTCAGAAGGAAGGCTATGATGTGGAGGTGGTGAACGCTTCTGACTCATGGGGTGAGATCGCTCTCCAGGGCCCTCTGGCTGAGAAGTTTGCAGTGGAGACTCTTGGTCTTGAGCCTGCTGCAGCCCTTGGCTTCTACACCTATTACGAGGCAGAGTGGAAGGGTGAGAGAATGCTGGTAAGCCGTACAGGCTACACCGGCGAAGACGGTTTTGAAATATATTGCAGCCATGCTGCAGTCAATGAAATATGGGACATCCTGCTTGCAGCAGGTGTAGTTCCTTGCGGCCTCGGCTGCCGCGACACGCTCCGCTTCGAGGCTGGCCTTCCGCTTTATGGCCACGAGCTCAGCGATGAGATCACTCCGCTTGAGGCTGGTCTGGGAATGTTCGTGAAGGTGAAGGACAAGGAGGAATTCATCGGCCGTGAGGCGATAGCTGCTCAGAAGGAAGCAGGCCTTTCACGCAAGATTGTGGGCATCGAGCTTCAGGACAAGGCAATTCCACGTGCCGGCTATCCTGTGGAAATCGAAGGACAGCAGGTCGGTGTCGTTACAACCGGCTACCGCAGCATCTCGACAGACAGAAGCGTGTGCGTAGCTATGGTGGACAAGGCTTACACAGAGCTTGGAACAGCTGTGGAGATCCGCATCCGCAAGAAGGTGTTCCCGGGCATCGTCACAAAGAAACGTTTCTACGAAACAAACTATAAGAAATAATAACACTAAAAACCGACACATAATTATGGCAAAGACAGTAGAAGGACTCTATTACAGCGAGTCACACGAATGGGTAAAAGTAGAAGGCAATGTAGCTATCGTAGGTATCACAGATTTCGCGCAGCATGCAATGGGCGATCTCTCTTATGTTGATATGCCTGAGGTTGACGACGAGATCGAGGCAGGAGAAGAATTCGGCGCAGTTGAAAGCGTAAAGGCTGCCAGCGACCTTTTCAGCCCTGTTTCAGGTACCGTAGTAGAGATCAATGAAGCTCTTGAGGATGCTCCTGAACTTCTCAACGAGGACGCTTTCGAAAACTGGATCATCAAGGTCGAGATGAGCGATCCTTCACAGCTTGAGGCTCTTATGGATGCCGCAGCTTACGAAGCAATGTGCGCTAACGAGTAAAACATACGCTTATGGCTTTTGCTTATTTTCCACATACGGAAGATGACATTAAGCAGATGTTGGACAAGATCGGAGTAGGATCTCTCAGGGATCTCTACTCCGATGTGCCTGAAGATGTCATCTACGACAAGGAGTATGACCTTCCGAGTGCTCTGTCTGAGGAAGAGGTGCGCAGGTACTTCTCAAATGTGGCTTCCATGAACATGCAGAAGATCTGTCTCTGCGGTCTTGGAGCCTATGACCATTATTCTCCGTCAGTGATTCCGTACATCACATCTCGCTCAGAGTTCCTTACAGCCTACACTCCATATCAGCCGGAGGTGTCGCAGGGAACTCTTCGTTATATCTTCGAGTATCAGTCGATGATAACTGAGCTGACAGGCATGGATTGCACCAATGCATCTATGTACGACGGTGCAACTGCCGCAGCTGAGGCGATGATGATGGCAATGGCATCGACAAAGAAAAAGACCCGTGTCCTCATCTCTGAAGGCCTGCTGCCGCAGGTTGTCGAGGTTGTGAAGACTTATGCGAAATACAACGGAGTACAGCTGACTTCAGTTCCATGCGTCGATGGCCAGACCTCATATGGCGCTCTGGTGGCAGAGCTTGCAGCTGGCGATGTCGCAGGTGTCCTTGTGCCTGGTATAAACAAATACGGAATCATCGAGGATCACACCGGCTTCGCTGATGCAGTTCATGCGCAGAAAGGTCTCTTTATGATATATTCGGATCCATCTTCCCTTGCTGTCATCAGAACACCAGGCGAATGGGGAGCTGACGTAGTATGCGGTGATTCACAGTCACTTGGCGTTCCGCTTTGTTTTGGTGGCCCATATGTAGGCTTCCTCGCTTGCCGCAAGGAACATGTGCGTAAGCTTCCTGGCCGTATAGTCGGAGCGACTAAGGATGTTGATGGAAAGCGTGCATATGTCCTTACACTTCAGGCTCGTGAGCAGCACATCCGTCGTGAGAAGGCGACCAGCAACATCTGCTCGAACCAGTCGCTGATGGCACTGTATGTTACAGTATATTTGAGCCTTATGGGCCCTAAGGGACTTCGTGAGGTCAATCAGCTCAGCTATGGCGCAGCACATTATCTTCACGATTCGCTTCTTGCAACCGGCCTTTTTGAGGAGGTGTCCGACAAGCCTTTCCTGAAGGAGTTTACACTAAGAGCTCTGGTTCCTGTGGAGCAGCTCCAGAAGGAGATGCTTGATGCAGGATTCTTCGGTGCGGTTGAGGTTGAGCCGGGACTTGTGAACTTCTGTGCGACAGAGAAGATCAGCGAGCAGGATGTCTGCCAGCTCGTAGGCGTGTTGAAGAATGTTAACTGGCAAATAAAATAAGGAGGATCAGATATGAAATACTACGATAAACTGATCTTTGATCTTTCCAAAGAAGGCCGACAGGGCTATTCTTTGCCTTCACGCAAGTGGAATGCTGTTCTTGCTGACCTTCCTGCAGGACTTGTCCGCGGTGAGGAACCTGCTCTTCCACAGGTAAGCGAACTTGATGCAGTGCGTCACTATACCAACCTTTCACAGATGAATTTCGGTGTGGATTCGGGATTCTATCCTCTCGGAAGCTGCACAATGAAATATAATCCTAAGATCAATGAAGAGATCGCTGCACATCCAGGTTTTGCCGGTGTGCATCCTCTGCAGCCGGATGCGACCGTACAGGGTGCACTCTGGGTGTATGAGCAGCTTGCAAAGTCGCTGTCGGAGATTACCGGTATGGCTGAGTTTACACTCAATCCTTTTGCCGGTGCTCACGGTGAGCTCACAGGTCTGATGATCATCCGTCAGTACCATATGGCTCGCGGAGATGAGAAGCGTACACGTATCATCGTGCCAGATAGCGCTCATGGAACCAATCCTGCTTCTGCTGCTGTCTGTGGTCTTGAAATCGTGCAGGTAAAGTCCAAGGAGAACGGTCTTGTCGATGTGGAAGATCTGAAGCCTCTGCTCGATGACACCATCGCCGGTATCATGATGACAAATCCGAATACCCTCGGTCTGTTCGAAAAGGATATCAAGGAGATTGCTGCTCTTGTTCACGAGTGCGGTGGTCTGCTTTATTACGACGGAGCTAATATGAATCCGCTTGTCGGTATGGTCCGCCCAGGCGACATGGGCTTCGATGTCCTCCATCTTAACCTCCATAAGACATTCTCGACTCCGCACGGTGGTGGCGGTCCTGGTGCCGGTCCTGTCGGTGTGGCTGCCCATCTTGCTCCATATCTTCCTGTACCTAAGGTTGTAAGAGGGGAGGATGGATTACTTCATATGGTTGGAGCTGATGGTGAGGCTTGCGGTCGTGTTTCGGGATTCATGGGTAACTTCGGTGTGCTTCTGCGTGCATTTACCTACATCCTGATGCTTGGAAATGAGAATGTGAAGATGGTAGGTCCTTTGGCTGTTCTTGGTGCTAACTACATCAAGGAGTCGCTTAAGGATTGTTTTGAGCTCCCTATCGATTCTGTGTGCAAGCATGAGTTCGTGTTTGACGGTCTTAAGGATAAGTCGACAGAAGTCACTACTCTGGATGTCGCGAAGAGACTTCTTGATTACGGCTTCCACGCTCCGACAATCTACTTCCCGCTTCTCTTCCATCAGGCTATTATGATCGAGCCGACTGAGACAGAGTCGAAGGAAACGCTTGACGGATTCATTGAGATCATGAAGCATATTGCTGCCGAGGCTATCGAGGATCCTGAATCATTGAAGACAGCTCCTCACACAACGCCGGTACGCCGCCTGGATGAAACGACAGCTGCCCGCCAGCCGATTTTGAAATATAAGGATATAATATGAAACTGATAATTATAGGAGCCGGTCCCGGCGGATATGAGACTGCACTTGCTGCTGTAAAGAGGGGAGTGGAGGTCGTTCTGATCGAGGCCGGCCCTGTAGGCGGCACCTGCCTTAATGAAGGCTGCATACCTACAAAGTCTTTCTGCAAGAATGCCCAGATGCTCGAACAGCTTCGCGAAGCTGAGGCTTTTGGTGTCTCTGAATTGGCATATAACTTTGACTTCAAAACTGTTACATCTCGCAAGAATGCTGTGGTGGAGCAGCTTAGAGGCGGAGTTGAAGGCCTGCTTTCGCATAAACTGATCACTCTTGTCAGAGGAAAGGCTTCATTCAAGGACCCTCACACTGTAGTCGTGGGTGATGAAGAGTACTCTGCTGATTATATAATCATAGCCACAGGCTCTGTCTCGGCTTCGCTTCCTGTTCCGGGAGCAGATCTTGATGGAGTTCTTACCTCTAAGGAAATCCTTGATATAGAGGAACTTCCGAAGAGGCTATGCGTGATCGGAGGCGGAGTCATAGGACTTGAGTTCGCGTCTATCTTCAACAGCTTCTCCAGTGAAGTGACTGTCCTTGAGTACTGCAAGGAGATCCTTCCGCGCTTCGACACTGACCTCGCCAAAAGGCTCAAACAGTGCCTCGGCAAGAAGGGTATAACCATCAACACTCAGTCCCAGGTACTCTCCATCGAAAAGGAAGGTGAAGAGTACAAGGTTACCTTCCTGCGTAAGGGCAAGGAAGAGACTGTGTTGGCAGACAAGGTGCTGATGGCTGTAGGACGCAAGGCAAATGTGGATTCTTTGAATCTTGCAGATGCTGGAGTCGAGTTCGGCCCGAGGGGCATTGCCGTAAATGACGTGATGCAGACAAACCAGTCTCATATCTATGCAGTCGGAGATATCAACGGCAAGATGATGCTTGCTCATGCCGCTATATTCCAGGGACTTGTGGCCTTGGATCACATGATGGGAGAGGAGAATGGAATAGACCTTTCTGTCATGCCGGCTGCTGTGTTCACTTCGCCGGAGGCGGCTTCTGTCGGAAAGACAGAGGACGAGTGCAAGGAGGCAGGAATCAAGGTGAAATGCCTTAAGTCCATCTTCAGAGCCAACGGAAAGGCTGTGACTATGGGTGAGACAGAGGGATTCTGCAAACTGGTTGTGGAAGAGGAGACAGGACTTTTGCTCGGATGCCACCTCTTTGGCCCTCATTCTTCAGACATAGTGCAGGAAGTCTGCGCTCTGATCAGCAGAAAAACCACCTTGAGGCAGCTTCAGGACATAATTCATACCCATCCGACACTTACTGAAGTGATTCAGTCAGCTGCGCACCAGTAATTTGGTGACGCGTCAATAATATTTTATCTTTGCAGCCTAAATTTAAAGAATATGAATAAACTTAGACTTTTCTATATAGTTGCATTAATCTTGTCTGTTGTTTCTTGCAACAGGCAGGAAGATTTCGGCCCTGATGTTCCGGGAGTCTTTAACGTAAGCTTCATAGAAACTGATGCTGCTTATCAGTCTGTGTCTGAAGCTCCTGCTGTAGACAGGCTGTTGATAGATGTGTATGAGTCTGGCACTTCATCACCTAAGACATATTCCTATTCAGTCAAGAATGGAATAGTCGAAAGAGGGATTGACATACCGTTCAAGGAAGGCTGCTCATATGAAGTCTATTTATGGGCACAGAAAGGATCCGGATCTGTTTACTCAGTTAAGCCGGGCAATATAAGAAAGGGTGTGTCTGTCAAGTATCCTGAGAATTTCAAGTCTGGTGACCTCTCCTCATTTGATTCATATAGTGCCTTTGAAAAGTTTATTTATCCTGACGGTCTTCCTTCGGAGATCAGAATGAAGCGTAATATTGCGAAGCTGGATTTTGCATTCTTCAAGAATAAGCTTGTCGAGAACAATGTTTCCAAGGTTGAAATGACCGTAGAAGGACTCCCGGAGATGATTTCATCTGCTGGTGATGCCGTTGCGTCAAATGGAAAGGCTGTCATCAGATTGGATGTCCCGTCTGATCTTGAAGATTATAATTCAGATGCAAGAATCTCTTGTTTGGGATCGGGATATTTACCGATAAACGGCAAGTCGGAGATTAAAGTCAATATGTTGATGTCAGATGCTTCCGGAAACAAGGTGGGTGTATCTTCAGTAGAGCTGTTGACGCTCGATGCCGGTTTGGAAACTGCCCTTATCTATGATGGAGACAGACTTGTGTGGAAAGGAATCCAGGACAATGCGCTTCCGTCAACTCCTTCCAAGGATGGATGGATCCATATTTCTTCAGTCGGTGAATTCGCGGCTCTTCTGGCTGGAGGAGGACAGAAAGGAGCAAAATATCATATCTGTAATGATATGGATATGAGTCTTTTACCTCTTTCGGTAGCCAAAGGATTCAAGAGTGATGCCCTGTTTGAAGATATATGTGTCGACGGCGGTATATATTCGGGTGAATCTGTGCCGACCGATTATAAAGTCAATTCGTCCGGTTCGATAAGAATTTATAATCTGGAGCTTCCTTCTGCTGCTGGTCTTTTTGCCAATGTCAAGAATTTTGAGGCTACAAACATCCTGATCGAGGGCTTTGTGATTGGTGCAGACTCAGAGAATCAGGAGGGAACAGGTGCATTTATCGGCAGATCATACGGTAATGTAACGCTTAAAAATGTCAAGGTCAAGGATTCTGAAGTCATGGCTCCGCAGCGTATCGGAGGTCTTATAGGAGCTGTATACGGAGGAAAGGTTGAATTGAATGATTGCGATCTTACTTCTGTCAAGGTCTCTACAATATATAAGAAGGGTGTCTCAGGACAGGCTGGAGGCCTCATCGGCTATATTGGAAGAATTTCTGAGAAGGATCGTTCGGAAAAGGTGGATGTCGCTCTTACCAAGTGCGATTTACAGGAGTGCAAGGTGACCGCTTATATGCAGTCAGAAGAACTTCACTCAGGACGTATTGTAGGAACCATGAGCGGCTACGATAAGAATGAAAAGCTCACCTTTATACTCAGTACCGCTGATGAAAGCAGCAAGGTGGTGTATAAGGGCGAAGGTAGAGATGAAAAGGCCCGTGAGTTGAGTGGAAGATATACCAATCAGCATAAGAGCGCCTTCTGCGAAGACCTTTCAGCTGAATGCGAAAACCTGCTTGGAGGACAGATTTATCAGAGAGGCATGGTGCGTTTCGGAAACTATCAGGTCGAGACTCAGCTGAAGGAATTTATTCCAAGATGGGATGGAGTGTCTGTAATCACTCCGTTGAAGGCTGATCCGGAATATGATGGAGACGTCAAGAAAGGGGAGACCTCATATGTGGTATATTCTCCTGCGGATCTTGCCGGCCTGAGAAAAGCTACGTCGACTCCTGAGGCGATCTACTTTGCGCGCAGCGTAGATATGAACGGTCAGGGAAAAGATGGAGAATATAATGTCCCTGAGAATTTTGCTGATTCCTTCAATGAAAGCGAAGATGACAACCTCTTTACCCCTTTCAGCAGGGTGAAACTCCTTGAGGGCAACGGCAATACAATCCATAACCTTGGAATGTGCCAGCATAATGCAAAATCCACTGCCTTTATTCTGAGTGCAAATGAAACTACAGTACATAGAAACATAAGTTTCAGCAATTGCTGTGTGATCGGAACCCACACTGAAGTAGAAACAAACTCTACAGCTCAGGCAGCTATAGTATGTTCAAATGCAGGAGGAAAATCCTACACCATGCAGAACGTAAATGCCTATGACTGCAAGGTCTTCGGTGTGCAGAAGATCGGAACCCTGATTGCTAATCTTTCCGCAACAAATTCCAGCATCTCCGACTGCAATGTGGAGGGATCTTATATAGAGAACTATGAGGTGTTGATCGATGAACTTTTTACCGGATCCTTCGAATATCAAGGTTACTCGGTGACAGCTTCAAAATCATTCTATCCTCATGGAGAAGTTGGTGGCTTGATAGGATTTGTGAGTGGTAATGCCTCAATTCAGAAATGCAATGTAAAGGGCTCTGAAATAAATTGTTACGGTCTGGATGACGTAGCTGCTGACATTACGCCTGCTGTTGCAGAAAGCCTGTTGTCAGTAATTGGCTATTACTTTGTACCTGGACGACATGTCTCTACGTTTATCGGTGATATACGAACCCTTGCCGGTGAGTCTGTAAATCTCAATAATTGCCGAGTGGATTCCAAGACCAAATGTACAAGACGTTGGGACAAGTACTGCTGGAAAACACTTTCCGGCGCACACAAGACTTTTCCATATATAGGTTCCTGCTATTATGTGGCCTTTCTGGATAAGATAGGATCTGTCTACATAGACGGCGAACGAATCAACCTTCACGACTGTCGAAAGACGTCTGTATGTTATGAACATAATGTCAAGTAGTATTTAATATGAAACTTAAAGTTCCTAATACCTATGTTATAATATTCTTCGTTCTTCTTCTGTGTGCCGTTTCGACTTGGCTCGTGCCAGGCGGTAAGCCTCAGACTTGGCAGATATTCTCTGCTTTATATGAAGGATTCAGCCAGCAGGCAGGAATCATTGCCTTTGTGCTTGTCGTAGGTGGAGCTTTCTGGGTCGTAAACAGTACTAAGGCTGTAGATGACGGAATTCTGAAGTTCATCCGCAAAGCTCGCGAACTTGAGCGTTTTACACTTGTCCGCAAGGCAGGTGTAGGTAACATAGTCATTATTGCCGTAATGCTCCTGTTCGGCCTTTTTGGTGCCGTTTTCGGAATGAGTGAGGAGACGATAGCCTTTGTGGCTGTCGTTATTCCATTGGCTAAGTCACTCGGTTATGACGAGTTTGTGGGTGTGTTTATGGTCTATCTTGCGGCCCATGTCGGTTTTGCCGGTGCAATGCTGAATCCTTTCACAATTGGCATCGCACAGGAGATGGCCTCTCTCCATCTCTTTTCCGGCATAGAGTACCGCATCTTCTGCTGGGTTGTCCTTATGCTTGTGGCAATCGTCTTTGTTCTCTGGTACGCATCAAGAGTCAAGAAGAACAGTCTTCTTGATCAGCCGGCATCTGAAGTGGAAATCACAGCAGAGGAGTCAGGAAAAGCAGGTCTCAGAGCTTGGATATGCTTTGGTCTCATCACAGTTTCTCTTCTTCTGTTCTCTATTTACTATGGAGCTGACTGTGTTATCAATGTCGGACAGAACTCATTTGCAACGCCTTGGCTCTTATGGACTTTAACTGTTTTGTTTGTGGCGTTTTCTATTGTGTCACTCCTCAAGTCAGCCAAGTTTTTCATCCTGAATCTGCTGATGTTCACCATAGTCTTTATGGTCGCTGGTGTAATGGGCTACGGATGGTATCTTTCTGAGATATGTGCCCTCTTTATGGCACTTGCAGTTGCAGCAGGACTCGCCGCTGACTATTCAGCTGATGACATAGCAAAGAATTTCATAGAAGGAGCAAAGGATATATTCTCTGCGGCACTCGTAATCGGCTTCGCAGCGGGCATCATAGTTATACTTCGCGAAGGCGAAGTCATCGACACGATGCTAGCCGCAATGGCCGCTTCACTTGACGGCTCCGGCAGGGTAGGAGCTTTAGGCGGAATGTATGGCATTCAGACCTTTATAAACCTGTTTATCCCTTCTGCATCAGCAAAAGCGGCTGTTACAATGCCTATTATGGCTCCATTTGCGGATATGATCGGAGTGTCCCGCCAGGCAACAGTACTTGCCTTCCAGTTCGGCGACGGCTTCACCAACATGATTACTCCTTGTTCCGGAGTCCTTATGGCAGTCCTTTCAGTAGCAAAGATCCCTTATGAGAAATGGGTAAAGCACATCTGGAAGTTCATCCTCTTCCTGATCATCATCGGCTTCATACTCCTCCTTCCGACAATCTACCTCACCCTTTCTGGGTTCTGATAAAACAACAGGAGCTATCTCACGACAGCTCCTGTTTGTGTGTACTTTAACTTAGAATCAGGTTTTAGTGTCAACCTTATGATGCAAAGGTACCATATGAACAACGATGGTACAAGAAAGTGTGACATTTGGGATGAAAATGGTATAATTTGGGTGTTTTTGGGACTAAAATCGATTATTTGGGATTAAAAATTATATTTATTAATTTTGTCACACCAAATTTGTGACTAAATAATGAGCACTTTTCCCAGAACTTTCCGTCATTTTGTCCCTCAGCTGATCCAGATGATCATCCTTCCGATCTTCTTTTTTGCATTTATGCTTATCTACAGACCGGACGGAATTGACACATTCCTGAAAGACGATATGTACGGTGTGCATATTACTATAATGTCTTGTATCATCCTTGTTTCGATGATAATCACCCGTCTTATATATTACTTCCTTGCACATCGCTTCAACTATGCCTTATATATATTCTGGTGTGTCTGCGAAGTCATATTCACATCCTTCTTCATTGCTTTGTACATATGGCTTATAAGGGGAAAGGATATGCTCTATCTGGAGGTAGTAAGTGAGTCGTTCCAGTTCCTGGCCATGACTATGGTCTTCCCATATGTCATATATGCTCAGGCTCTTAAGATCTACGATGTCCACGTCAGTGCATCAGATCCTAACAACGATCAGATAAGCAGGATGAGATTCTACGATGACAGGCATAATCTGAAGATCGTTTTGACTCCGTCTTCGATACTTTACATCACGTCTGAGGAGAATTATGTGAATATTTTTTACACAGAGAATGGTAAACTCAGAAATTACGTGCTCCGCAGCTCAATGAAGGCGCTTGAGGAGCTTTGCCAGGAAAACGGCCTTGTACGATGCCATCGCTCGTATTTCGTTAATCCTGCCCATATAAAAGTGCTCCGCAAAGACAAGGAAGGTGTTGTCTTTGCGGAACTCAATGCCAATGAAACCATACATATCCCTGTTACCAAGAGGTATTATGGCCATTTATCTGATCTGCTCTAGAAAAGTCCGTAGAGCTGTGCGTCGATCTTGTCAGTGATGGCTGCGAAATCTTCCGGGCGGTGCTCGAAGTCAAGGTCATCTGCTTCAATCACGAGAACTTTACCCTGATACTCGCTTATCCATTTGTCGTATCTCTCGTTCAGATTGCTGAGGTACTCAATGCTTATGCCCTTTTCGTAGTCACGACCCCTTTTCTGAATCTGAGAGACAAGGGTAGGGACCGATGATTTAAGATATATAAGAAGGTCCGGCTCCCTTACCATAGACATCATAAGGTTGAAAAGATGCATATATGTGTCGAAATCACGGTCTGAGAGGTTTCCCATAGCCTTGTTGTTGGCTACGAAGATGTGAACACCCTCCAGGATGGTTCTGTCCTGGATGATCACGTCGTCTGATTTTGTGATGTCGAGAAGGTCCTGGAAACGCTGTGCAAGGAAGTAGGTCTCAAGATTGTATGACCATCTTTCGATGTCCTTGTAGTAGTCCTCAAGATAAGGGTTATATGTTACAGATTCGTACTTCGGAGTCCATCCGTAATGCTCCGAAAGCATTCTTGTAAGGGTGGTCTTTCCGCAACCGATATTTCCGGCGATTCCTATATGCATGATATTGAACGATCTAAATAAAAAATAAAGCAGACTGTTGTCCGGTACTGGAAAACAGTCTGCTAAATTAATATATTTTCGGAGACTATACAAGTCCCTGAGCCATCATTGCCTCTGCGATCTTGATGAATCCGGAGATGTTCGCGCCCTTGACGTAGTTAACATATCCGTCCTCTTCGGTACCGTATTTTACGCAGGCCTCGTGGATGTCAGTCATGATCTGCTTGAGATGCTGATCCACTTCTTCGCGTGTCCACTTGAGTCTCATGGAGTTCTGTGTCATCTCGAGTCCTGATGTCGCTACGCCGCCTGCATTTGATGCCTTACCAGGGGAGTAGAGGAGCTTGTTGCTCTGGAACACCTCGATAGCCTCAGGAGTACATGGCATGTTTGCACCTTCTGCAACGCACATACAGCCGTTTGCCACGAGTGTCTTCGCCTCTTCCTCGTTCAGCTCGTTCTGAGTTGCGCAAGGCATTGCTATGTCGCACTTCACTGACCAAGGACGCTCACCTGCGTGATACTCTGCTGTAGGATAAGCCTCTACATACTCTTTGATACGTCCTCTGAAGACGTTCTTGAGCTGCATGATGTGAGCGAGCTTCTCAGCATCAATTCCATCCGGATCATAGATGTAACCATTTGAGTCTGACATAGTAACGACCTTAGCTCCGAGCTGGATAGCCTTCTGTGCGGCGAACTGGGCAACATTTCCAGAACCTGAGATCGCCACTGTCTTGCCTTCATAGCTGTCGCCCTTTGTTGCAAGCATAGCGCTTGCGAAGTAGCATGTGCCGTAACCTGTAGCCTCAGGACGAAGAGGGCTGCCGCCCCAAGCCTGACCTTTACCTGTGAGAACACCAGTGAACTCGTCTCGGAGTCTTTTGTACTGTCCGAACATGTAACCGATCTCGCGTCCGCCTACTCCGATGTCTCCTGCAGGAACGTCGGTGTCAGCTCCGATGTGCTTCTGGAGCTCTGTCATGAAGCTCTGGCAGAATCGCATCACCTCATTGTCTGACTTGCCCTTAGGGTTGAAGTCTGAGCCACCTTTACCTGCACCCATAGGCAGGGTAGTGAGGCTGTTCTTGAAAGTCTGCTCAAAAGCGAGGAACTTCATGATGCTGAGGTTCACGCTCGGGTGGAAGCGGATTCCACCTTTGTAAGGACCGATAGCGCTGTTGCACTGCACTCTGTAGCCTCTGTTTACGCACACTTCTCCTTCGTCATTGAGCCAAGGCACACGGAAAATGATGATTCTCTCAGGTTCAACGATTCTCTCGAGAATCTTCATGTCCATAAGATACGGATGCTCAACAATATATGGTGCTACGCTGACAAGCACTTCGTTGACAGCCTGATGAAATTCTTTTTCTCCTGGATTTCTGGCAATGAGGTCTGCCATGAATCCATCTACATACTTTTGTGTAAACTGGTCCATAATATATCTATTTGTTGGGGTTAATTCGTTTTATGCTGACATCATCTTAGAAGAGGAAGCCTGTGTTGATGTAGAATGCTCCGTTACCATCCTGCTTGTTGAAGCAGCGTGCGTACTCGAATGCAACGATAAAGTTCTGGTTCATGATGAAGCGGAGACCTGCGCCGGCTGTTCCGTGGAAACCGTCTGCCTTGTTGATGTCGATGAACTTATTGTAAAGCTCTGTGTACTTTCCTGTCTTGTTCTGGAGGTCGTAGCCCTTGAACACGTGTGCAGCATCGGTAAATCCTGAAATCGCAAATGCGATGTTCTGGTTTGCAAGCTGGAAGTCGATGAATCTCCAACGGAGCTCGATGTTGTAGAATCCTACATCCTGACCCTGTACTCTGTTGAGCATCAGACCTCTGACTGTGCGGTAGCCGCCGAATCCGTCGTTGTCTGCCTTAGGTCCCATGTTGGTGTAGAACGGCATCGCGTACCAAGGAGCGTTGCTTCCGAATGTACCCTGGTAAGCAAGTCTGTATGCGAATGTGAGCTTTTCAGGAACGATAGGCACATACTGACGCATTGTTGCACAGAACTTATAGTGAGGGTCTGTGGTACCGAGCCACTTAGGAGCTGCAATTACGTGAGCCTCTGCCCAGATGCCCTTTGTCGGGTTGTTCTCCACGTTACGTGTGTCATACATAAGACCCGCACGTACACTGGAAATGAGACCGCCGTCAGCCTGAGACTCAGGGATGATTCCCCATGCCTTGTAGAGGTCAAAAAGGGTAGTTCCGTGCTCGAAATCATTACCTGCGAACACTTCGTAGCCGTTAGGAGTGAATGAGCCTGCCTTTGTCCATGTGAGGTTGTAACCGGCCTCCCAGTAGAGGTTGTCGATGATCTCGCCTGTGAAGTCTGCCTTAGCCTTGATGAGGTCGCGGCTGAAACGGTAGAACCCCTTAGGAGTCTTTCCCTTCTCCATAAGTTTCTCGCCTGCTGCATCTGGAAGATACTTGAAGTAACCTTCCTCGTTGAGCTCTGTCATAGGGATGTAGTTGCTCTGGTAGCCGTTGAAGCCGTAGAAGTCAAGAGCAGCATCCTTATAATAACCTGAACAGATGGACATACGTACACCTGGGATAAGGGTCTTGTTGTCGTAGTTTACGATGAGCTTGTAGCTGTTGATCGATGATTCCTTTGTGTAGGCAGATGCCTCGAAATACCACTGTGAGTTAGGGTTAGGGTAGTTCTTGCCGTCTCCGAAGTCGTAGAGGTTAAGGAGGGCTCCGAACTGGAATCCTCGGTCAGCGTCGAAAGCAACTACTGGAAGTGGACCGTAGTTGATGCCGGTCTTGATGATTTCGCCGTTTTCGTTGTATTTTACTTCTTTCTTGGTCTCGGAATCGTTGCCTGCAAATGCAGGAATGCAGAGCAGCAATGAAAGTGCAGCTGCAATCATAAATCTAGGTTTCATAAAATTTGGTTTAAGTGGTTTTTAGTTTACAACGTCTTCTATCAGACTTAAAAAGTCTTCTTGTATGACTTTACAATCTCTTTGAAAGTCTTTCTGAGTTTCTTGTCTCCCATGAGTCGGAGGTCAGAGACGTAGCGTCTCATTCCTTCGATGTAATCGTAGAAGTAAGCATATGCAGGGATAAAAAGTAGCATGAATGCAAGTGCAAAGAACCAAGGAAGGAGGCAGAATGCGAGTATTGCATAAAGAAGGAAAAGTATATTTCCAAGTGAAAGCCTCACTGCGAATCCTACTGTGTTTGCAAACGCCTTGTCACGGATCTTGCCTTTTATCAGTTTGAATGTCACCCACATAGGGAGGGCGACAATTGCGCTGAAGATCCAGTATGGAAGTCCCAAAAGTGCTGCAAAGCCCTTGCCGACAGCATTCAGCGCAGGATGCTTGATCTTTCTGAATGAGTAGATGGAAACACCTTTCTTACGTCTTGCCTTGTCAAACTTTGCGACATCCTCAAGCAGTTCCTTCATCTTCTCCGGTTCCTGCTCAAGTGCCTGGTCAACAGAAGATGCAATCTTCCTGTTTTCCATCATAGAGTCGTAAAGACATGTGCCACAGTCTCCATAGCCTTTTCTCTTGCCATCGATGGCAAGCATCTTGGTCAAGGTCCACTTGTCCTTCAGATGTTCGTCATCCTTGAGGTAGGTGATGAGTTCTGACATTCTTGCAGCGACTTCCTTTCTAAGAGGATCCATGATCTGTGCCTCATTCTCGACATTGAGGTTCTTGATGAACTCAGTGACGTCGATAGGCTTTCCATATGTTACCAAAGATGTACTTCTATAACGGAAATAATCGCCGTACTCGATTCCTGCAGGAAAGATATACACAGGCTTCTTGTCACCGAACTTGTTGTATGCTGCGATGGCTGCACGGCATACTCCCTTACCGAGTGGCTGGAGTGAGTGCTCAGGTCTGTGCTTACCTTCCGGATACAGACAGAACGGTACACCGTGCTCAAGTGCATCTACAATAATCTCCTGTGTATCATTGTTTTTGAGGACGTTTCTCAGTCCATCCCTCTGTCTTACCATAGGGAGGATCTTACCGATGAACATAATTCTGGCTACAAGCGGCCTTTTGAATATGTCTGCTCTTGCGCCGAATACACTGTCCTGCTTCTTTGATCGGAGGATGACGAGAGCATCCATCAATGTGTTACAATGGTTCGGTGTTATAATCACCGAACCATCAGTAGGGATATTCTCCAGGCCTCTTACTTCCACCTTTCTATAACTGTAGCTTGTGCTACGTTTGATGAGAGGTTTTGCAAAAAGGTAAAGGAGATGATCTTCGTATATCTTTTTACTCATTGTTTAGTCTTCTGTTGTTTCCTTCCTACCTCTTATTTTCCAAAGGTATGCAAGTGTGAGTCCTGAAACTATGTGCCATACACCCCACCATGCTGTGATGACTACCATTCCTCCGTTGTTGCTCCAGATTGCAGGATCGAAGATCGCAGGGTTGAAGAGGAGCACAAGTCCGAGGCCTGAGTTCTGGATACCTGTCTCAATGGTAAGTGTTCTTCTGTCCTTATAAGGCACTTTGAATGCAGTTCCGGTGAAGAAACCGATGCCGAGGGCAAGGAGGTTATGCACGAGGACAATCAGGAATATGTATCTGATGCACTGCATGAATGCGTCGATGTTGTTGCCGAATGTGAGTACTACCATAGCGATGAAGAAGGCTACAGAAAGGTACTGCATAGGCTTCTTGAGCTTCTGAGATACTTTAGGAAGGTACTGTGAGCAGAGCATACCGAGTACGAGTGGAATTCCGAGGAGGATGACGATGGTCTTGAATATCTCCCAGAACGGAATCTCGAGCTCAGGAAGAAGCATGCGCTTCTCTGCAAAATTGAGGTACATCTTACCCCAGAAAGAGAAGTTGAGTGGGGTAGTGAAGATACATGCAGCTGTGTTTACAGCAGTCAGTGAAACTGAAAGCTCTGTGTTACCTTTTGAAAGGGATGTGATGAAATTTGAAATGTTTCCGCCAGGACAAGAGGCCACGAGGATCATACCAAGGGCAATCATAGGGGAAATCCAGTTCTTGAATGTAATTGTAAGAAGGAAAGTCAGCGCTGGGAGGAAGATCATCTGGCAGATGATTCCTAATATGATGGACTTAGGCTTCTTGATGACGTCTACGAATGTTCTAGGTTTAATGCCGAGAGCTACACCGAACATAACGAAAGCGAGCACGATGTTGATTGTGTTCATACCCGCTTCATTCATATTCACCTTAATAGCATCGAGTTGTGCGATTACTTCTGGGCTCATTTTAATAGTTTTTAGGTTTATAGTAAATGCAAATATACAATATTTCTGCAAAAGGCAATACAAAATGTTTAATAGCTTATCAAATAACCCCTAAAACACCTGTCATGCCGAGCCTGTCGAGGCATCTTTCAGCCGGAATTTTTAACTGCGGCTTCAACCGATTTTACAAAAGTGTAATATTTCTTTACACTTTATTTTTGATTGGTTTTATTTAATATGTTGAAATATAGTTTATTAGCTATTTTGGCACAGAGGGTGTCCTAATGGTTTGTCATTAGTGGATGCGAATGCGTAGTTCCATAATAATAACTATAATTGTATTATAAATATAAGAGTTCTACCCACTTGGTCGGGACCTAAAATTTAATGTAATGAAAATAAAGGAAACAATGATTAAGGCCTTGTCGCTCGGTACGGGAGTGGCCATCGGATTGATTCTGATTGCAAAGGTATGCTACGAGATGAGTTATGACACCTGCTATGATGATTATGAGCAGATATATCAGATACGCACCCTTTACAAGCAGCAGGGAGAGGAACACAATTATGGACAGGTATCTGGAGCAGTAGCGCCTGGATTCAAACAATATGTTCCTGGAGTTGAAACTGCCACACGAACTACATTCATCTGGGATAGTGATCGATTCATAGATGAAGATAAGAATATTATAAATGGTTCCATCATTATTGCTGACTCATGCTTCTTTGATGTCTTTGACACAGAAATACTTATAGGAAACCCTAAGCTGACCCTCGGAAAGATGGCTGCAGTTATGGTCTCGGAAAGTTTTGCCAAGAAGATGGGGGGAGTCTCTGAGGCGATCGGAAAGGTCATAGCAAATGAGGAATTGCCGCAGTTCACCATGACCATCGAGGGTGTATTCAAAGATTTTCCATATCATAGTACCGTAAAGTATGATGTGCTTCTTTCAATGGAATCCTATGGCAAAAGCTCAACAGAAAATTGGCTTGGCAACGATAGATACAGAGGATATGTAAGACTTGCAGAGGGTATCGATCCTGATATGCTTGCTCCTGCAATCAGACGTATGCAGGAGAAGAACTACCCGCCTGAGATTGTTGCTATGGCGGAGACATCGGGTA
Organism: uncultured Bacteroidales bacterium; assembly: GCA_947367375.1. Lineage (GTDB taxonomy): Bacteria > Bacteroidota > Bacteroidia > Bacteroidales > UBA932 > Cryptobacteroides. The sequence continues at coordinate 27,183 of CANBDZ010000016.1, forward strand.
CCGACATTCATTATTTCCTATCACCGTTAGTCGAAGAACATATTTCGTCCGGGAATACGAGGAATATGATGGTCATCCTGACTATTGTTGCTGTCCTCCTTATTATGATTTCTTTGCTGAACTACATTCTGATGTCTGTTTCGGCATTGGTAAAGAGATCGAAGGAGATGGGTGTCCGCAAGTGTTACGGAGCGGCTGACGGAAACATCTATGGAATCATGTTCAAGGAGGCTGCTATTGATGTTACAGCGGCATTAGTTGTTGTTGCCGTTATTGTGCTTTCTCTCGAGGCTGTCATAAAGGACATCGTGGGTATTCCTGTTGATGCCCTTCTTGTAAAGGGAACTTACATCGCTACGGTAGGAGTAATGCTGGCAATATTCTTCATTGCTGCTCTTGTCCCCGGTTATCTATATTCAAAGATTCCTGCGGGAGCGGCAATAAAGAACTACCGTGAGACAAGAAAGATATGGAAATTGGGACTTCTATTCGTCCAGACAGGCATCTGTGCCCTACTTCTTACGCTTATGTTTGTCATCACAGCACAATATGGAAAAGCTATCAATGACAAGCCGGGATATGAATATAAAAATCTGCTTTGGACTGTTCTCAGAGGTACAGATACCAGAGTTCATCAAGGTATTATCGATGAATTGAAGGCGATTCCAGGGGTAACCGATGTACAGATGTCATACAGCCTTCCACTTGATTATTCTTCTGGCAACAACGTCTATAGGATGGATAGCGGCTATGAGGAACTATTCAATATCGCAGATCAGTATTGGGGAACTGCCGGACTTTTTGATATGCTTGGCATTACTTTTTTTGAAGGACGATACCCGCAGAATTCAGATGAGATTGCTGTCAGCGAGAGCTTTGTAAGCAAGATGATGGAGTTCCGGGACTGGAGCGACGGTGCTGTCGGCAAACAGGTTCATATCACTGAGCATGACCATGATCATGGGGCTTTCACAATCAGCGGAGTGTATAAGGATTATAGGATCAATACTCTGACCAATCAGGACATGAGAGCAAGCATCAAGTTCTTCGGAGAAGTCGGTAAGGATTATATGCCGTATATGGCCATCAAGGTGTCCGAGGTCTCAAACGAGATGATGGCAAAGGTGGAAGAGGTCATCCAGGCAAGAATCGAGAATAAGGATGTGGTCGTGAAGTCTTACAAGGACTCTATGAGGGAAGCGTATTCGAGCGAGCGAAGGATGAAGAACACTGTCATCATCGGATGCGTGGTATCTATACTCATAGCCCTCTTCGGACTGATCGGCTATGTTCGTGACGAGTCGCAGAGAAGAAGCAAGGAGATGGCTGTACGCAAGATCAACGGAGCCACTGTCAGGGAACTCGTGGGAATCTATGTGAGGGAAAT
>CANBDZ010000017.1 GCA_947367375.1 uncultured Bacteroidales bacterium
CAGAAACGCCTGTTGTTAGGGATAAGAGGCTTACAGACAAGAGGGTACGGTACTTCGCAACTCTGCCGATTATGAAGTCTTGGGTGTTTGCTCCTTATGCCAGATGGGAAGAACTTTGTAAAGATATGGCTTTTGATTATGACGCATGTGTCAAGACGTATTCGGATAACTTCAAGAGGTTAGAACAAGGCCCCCTCGTTTTTAACTCCTTCAAGGGTCTTGCCGATTTCTTGCGCAATCAACTGTAGAACGTCAATTACGACCGAGTTGCCGAATTGTTTGTATGCCTGGTTGGCTTTAGGACTTAAAATGTAGCTGTCCGGGTAACCCATCAGTCTGGCACATTCTCTTGGGTGCAATCTTCTCGGTTTTCCATTTACGAGATAGCCGCCGGTTTTAGCGAAAACGCCTCCGCCATATGCGGAGAATGTGATTGCAATACCTTTGGTACTATATATTCTTTCGCCCTGGCCTCCTTTGTTGACAATGCCCAATCTGATGGCTTTGTTGCTGTACTTGTCGTCTTTGATGCCCTTGTAGCAGGTGTCCTCTCTTTGAATATATAGGTGGTTGACCAGACTTTCATCCTGTAGAAGGAAGTCTTCGACGTGTCTGGTTAACTTGAAAGGCTTCGGAAAGCGGAATAATGAATAGTCTATGTCGTTTCTGAAGCATACCATATATACACGCTCTCTCTTCTGGGGTATGCCATAATCTACAGCATTCAATACCCTGTAGTCAAAAGTATAGCCGAGCTCTTCCATTGTAGCTTTCACTACTGCTATGGTCTTGCCTCCGTCGTGTGATGCAAAGTTTTTGACATTCTCCAGAAAGACCACTTTGGGCCTCTTCTCTTTCACGATTCTGGCAACATCAAAAAACAGAGTTCCGCGGCTGTCTTGAAAGCCCAGACGCTTTCCGCTTATTGAAAATGCCTGGCATGGAAATCCAGCGCATAAGATGTCGTGGTCAGGTATTGTTTTTTCGTCAACTTTGGTGATGTCTCCCTCAGGAAGGATGTTGAAGTTTGATTGATATACTTCTTGAGCGTGCGAGTCCCATTCATTTGCGTACACGCATCTGGCTCCAAGAGACTCCAGGGCAATGTGGAATCCACCAAGCCCTGCAAACAGGTCAATAAAAGTATAGTTGTCTAAGTACTTGTTCTTAATATCAATCATATTGTATAATCCTGAGTTCTCCGCCAGAGTGACTTTGTAAAACCAGTGCAAATATAAACATAATTATTCTATGTGAAATACCCGTTAGCCTGTCGAATTTGGCACAAAAGTCTCAGACTGCGGCAGCCCAAGGGAGCAGTACAACGTATTCTAGTAATTGAGACTAGTAAAGTTTGGTTGTTTCCCCTTTAAGTTCTACCTTTACAAGGAAAACTTTATGTGTCATGAATAAAAAAGAAAGAAGTATTATGTGGGCTTCCGTGCTTTCTCCTGTGATTATTGTGCTTGGTGTTCTGCTTTTAGTACTTGGATCTATTCCTAAGGAGTGCAAGATCGACAATGACACTCTTACTGTGAAGTTTATCCTCGGCAAGAAGGTCATCGACATCGAGGGAGCGCAGTTCATGCCGGTGCCTGATGATGTGAATCATAACATCATCAGAACAAACGGAACAAGCGTGGGCAAGATCCATTCAGGGCATTACAAGAATGTAAAGACCAAGAATAAATATATATTCTATCTCAACGGAAAAGGGGAGAGGGTCTATTTTGAAGTAGGCGGCAAGAAGTATCTGGTGGATAACGTCACCAGATAACTATTAAATAATATCACTTATTATTTAAGAAAATCCACAACCTCGTTGAGGTCTCCGCTGATAAGGTCGAAGAGTTTGTACATCAGTTCGGCCTCCTGCATTTCAGGGATGTAGGCGATGACGGTTTTGCCGGCGCCTTTCATCCAGCCCGCTTCTGTGTGGGCGCTGCGGCCGCAGGGGAGTACGATGACGCAGGTGTCTGCCCAGTTAAGGGCATCAAGGTCAGCTTGGAACTGCCTTTCTGATGAAGGGTGTTCCAGGCCTTTTTTGTAGTCTTCAACTGTCCAGTTTTCGAATGCCGGATCTATATTCTTCCACATAAATGCACCGTGGTTGTGAGGCGGATTGCGGAAGTCATAGATTTCGTGACCGCTTTCACGGAGTGTCTTCACAACTTCAGGATAGAACTGGTTTCTCCAGCTGCTTGCTACATATATCTTTGCCATTGTCAGTCATTTTTATCTATGCAAATATACGAATCTACATCAATTTTGTAATAAATTTCTGCAGAAGTGTTGCATTGATCAAAAATGTCACTATATTTGCAGTAAATTAGAATAATTCAAAATAAGAAGTGTTTTTGAAATTTAAAAAAGATATAGATATGGCTACAAGATTTTTCAAGTGCCGCCATTGCGGTAACGTTATTCAGAAGGTTGTTGACAGCAAGGTTCCAGTGGTTTGCTGCGGTGAAAAGATGGAAGAACTCGTTCCTGGTACAGTCGAGGCAAGTGTGGAGAAGCATCTCCCTGTTGTGACTTGGATTGATGAGAAGACCATCAAGGTAGAGGTAGGAAGTGTTGCACATCCTATGCTTCCTGAGCATCACATCGCTTTCGTCTATGTGGAGACAGAAAACGGCGGAATCCGCGTGGATCTGAATGACAAGCCGGAGGCGGTCATTGCACTTGGAGCGGAGAAGCCGGTTGCAGTGTACGAGTACTGCAATCTGCATGGTCTCTGGAAGACAGAGATCTAGCAGAGCCGAGCCCGGGAGGACAGAATACTAGTCCATCGGGTAGACCACGCCCCACTCTTTTCTCAGGTCGTCCATCTGGCGCATTATGCTGATGGTTTCCTGATGCGGCATCATCGGAGTTTCGGTAAGACCGGCTTCGATGATGCTTCGTGCTTCAAGTACCTGGTACTCGTAGCAGTTGACCATATTCTCGTCTTTTGTAAACCTCTGTACAAGTTCGTAATTGCGGTAGACCTCCACTACTTCCGGACAGTTGATGTTGTCCACTCTGATGTATCCCTCTGTATCGCCGATGATGCCTATTCTGAACATTGGGAAAAGTGTTTAGGGATTGTTGGGCTAAGATAGTAAATATATATTAAAAGAGATCCCCGGTCGAGCCGGGGATGACAATAAAGGTCGAGCCGGGGATGACTGATTACTTCTTCTGCTGTTCCCAGTGGAATGGGGCGATTTCTGCTGCCGGGTCGCGCCATGATGGTTTGCGGCAGGCGTAGATGATGTATGGGATCACTACCATCACTATGCAGCCAATTATCAGGACTGAGTACCAGACTGTGTTGCTGCCTGTCTGGATCTGGCCTGGAGGGATGAAACTGAGGATGAAGGCGAGGAGGGAGCCTGCGAAGCCGACTGCGCCCATCACCCACATCAGGCCGTTGCCTTTGCCGAGGCGGAACGGGCGTGGGGTGTCCTTCATCTTGTAGCGGAGCACGATGGCTGCGGAGAACATCAGCATATACATTATCAGGTACAGGAGGATGGTCAGCTGCGAGAGGATCTGGTAGAAGGACTGCACTGACGGCATCACTACGAACAGGAGAGAAAGGAGGGTTACGATTCCACCCTGTACGAGGAGGATGTTGCGCTGTACTCCGTTCTTGTTGGTCTTCTGGAAGAACGGAGGCAGGTAGCCGGCCTTTCCCACTGTGAATATACCCTTGGAAGGACCTGCAACCCAGGTGAGCACGCTTGCGAGCACACCGAACATCAGGGCGATTGCAATCAGCGGACCGGCCCAGGAGATGTGGAAATGCTTGAAGTAGTTGTCAAAGCCGATAAGCAGTGACTGGGTGAGGTTGATGTCCTTGGCAGGGATGATGAAGCCCAGGGCAAAGGTTCCGAGTACGAATATACACACTGTAGCAAGCGAACCGATGATGATGGCCTTAGGGTAGTTCTTCGATGGATTGTTCACATCCATCACATGCACACCCATCATCTCCATACCCGCATAGAAGAGGAAGATACTGCTGGCCAGCACTATGTTGTCCATCTTGGTAAGGTTAGGGAAGAATCCCTGTGACATATCCATATAGTTATGTCCTCCTGTAGATATATATATGATACCCAGCACGATCAGCAGGCCGGCCGGGATGACCGTACCGATCATTCCGCCCCATTTGCTGATCTTGCCCACCCAGTTGAGGCCCTTGAGGGCAATGAAGGTCGCGATCCAATATATAGCTAAAACTGTCACCAAGGTAAACACCTTGTTCGAGGCGAGGGCGGCGTCAGAGGCGTCGTTCAGACCTATATATGCAAGCGACACGGCGCCGAATGTGAGCACTGTCGGGTACCAGATGGTGGATTCGATCCACTGGAGCCATATCGCCAGGAAGCCTGTCCTTGCACCGTACGCTTCGCCTACCCAACGGAACACTCCACCCTGTTTGTCGGAAAACATTGCCGCGAGTTCTGCAGCCACCATTGCGGTCGGGATCAGGAACACGATTGCTGCAAACAGGTAATAGAAAGCGGAAGACGGTCCGTATATGGCCTCTGCCGGAAGACCTCGCAAACTTACCACTGCAGTGATGTTCATGATCGCGAGGGTCGTCACGCTCAATTTAAAGGCTTTGCTGCCTGTGTTTTTAGTGTCCATAGTAAGTTCGTTTTAATGTATCCTAATGAGTGTAAACTTTTCCCTTCTGCTTCTCGCTCTTTTCGTAGGCGATGCGTGACTGGGTAGGGTATTCAAGCTTCTCAAGCACTGCTACCGAGTCCTTGATGTCCTGGATGAGCATGTCCGCCATGTCTCTTGACATTCCCTGTCTTACGACTACTCTCATCACCACCATGTCCTCGATGTTCTTAGGCATCGTGTAGGCAGGAACCATCCAGCCCTTCTTCATGAGCTCGTCCTGGAGGTCGAACAAGGTCCATTTTGCTGTCTTGTCGTATCCCGGATCGAGGTACCATATGAAGAGAGGGTTCTCAAGCTTTTCAGAGTAGTTCTTGAAGCACGGCATGTTGCCGATCTCCCTGTGGCAGTAGCCGGCCACATCCATAGAGTTCTCGTGGATGGCACGGTAGCCTTCCATTCCGAGGTGGATGAAGTTGTAGTACTGGCCGAGGATCTGTGCTGCAGGACGTGAGAAGTTAAGTCCTACCTGAGTGATGTTTGCCCCCAAGTAGTTCACGCTGAATGACATATCCTTAGGGAGGTACTTCTTGTCACGCCATACTACCCAGCCTAGTCCCGGATAAACGAGTCCGTATTTGTGACCTGAAGTCGAGATGGAGTAAACCCATTTCAAGCGGAAGTCCCACTTCTTGCCAGGGTTGAGGAAAGGAAGGATAAAGCCTCCGGAAGCTGCATCCACGTGGATAGGGATGTTGTAGCCGGTCTCCTTGTTGTACTTGTCCAAAGCTGCATCAAGGGCCTCCACATCGTCATTCATTCCGGTCCAGGTCACGCCCTCGATCGGCACTATGCAGATGGTGTTCTCATCGCACATGTCGATTGCTGCCTTTATGTCCAGGGTAGGGTGCTCCACTGTCACTGGAACTGTCCTCATCTCGATCTGCCAAAGCTGACAGAACTTCTCCCAGACCACCTGGTAGGCTGTGCTCATCACAAGGTTAGGCTTGTCGTACGGCTTGCCCTCTGCCTTCCTGCGTTCACGCCATCGGAGCCAGGCTGCAACACCTCCCAGCATACAGGCCTCTGACGAGCCGATGCCCACAGCGCCTGTCTTCCATTCGGCCTCTTCTGGCGAATGCCACATATTCGCCACCATATTTATACATCTGCCGCACATTACTGCGACCCTCGGATATTCTGTTTCGTCGATATAATTTATGCCTATGGCCTCGTTCATAAGGCGAGTGCCGTAGTCGTCCATATATGTGGTGACGAAAGTCGCGAGGTTCAACCTCGGCTGTGTCTGCGGGAACGTCTCGTCCTTGACGATCTGGTAGGCGATCTCAGCCGGAGTCTTGTGTTTCGGGATGAATTCCTGCGGAGCAGGCTGCCTCATCTCCTGTGAGCCGAATACATCGGTCTCATCGTTGTTTCTCTTGAATTTCATAATTTATAATAATTAAAAATAATATCATCGCTCGGTCACAAAGTGTGCCATATGATAAAAATGAATATATTTGCAGCCGGAACAGACATATAAGGATATATTGATATGAAGGTACTCATCACAGGAACATCACAAGGCATAGGAAAGGCCACCGCCGAACTCTTCATCGAGAAGGGACATAAGGTAGTGGGAATCGACAGACAAGAGGCTGCTGTCGTGAATGAAAACTACACCCACTTGCAGTGTGATGTACGCGGGGAACTCCCGGAAGTGTCTGATGTAGAGATTCTTATCAATAATGCCGGCACTCAGAATGAGGATGATATAGAGATAAATCTCAAGGCCTTGATCAGGGTGACCGAGAAATATGCGATGCAGAAGAGCATCAAGTCTGTCCTTAGTGTAGGTTCCGCAAGCGGTCACACAGGATCTGAATTCCCTGAATACTGCGCAAGCAAAGGGGGAGTGATCGCCTACACAAAGAATGTGGCCCTGAGGGTAGCACAGTTCGGCGCTACCTGCAACAGCCTTGATCCGGGCGGAGTGTTCACTCCTTTGAACGACTGTGTCGTAAACGATCCTGCTTTATGGCAGGATATAATGGATCAGACGCCGCTCAAGAGATGGGCGACGTCTGAGGAGATTGCCTCGTGGGCATATTTTCTTACTGTTGAAAACCGCTTCTGTACCGGTCAGAGCATCGTTGTGGACGGCGGTGAGTCCATCAACTCAAAGTTTGTCTGGCCAGAATAGTCTATTTGAAGATAAGCTGGACGAAAGATGTGAGGTTGCGTCTCCAGACCTTCCACTCGTGTCCGCCTGGGCACTGCTCCCAAACCACTCCTTCATATCCCTTTGAATCAAGGGTCTCCTTGAATGCCTTCATTCCGTCGATTCGGTTGTCCTGCTCGCCGCAAGCGAGGTAGATGACGTCGAATTTGTTGAACTTCTCAGGTGTTGTAAGCATTCCTGGGATCTGTTTCTCTGCGTCGAAAGGCTCTCCGCCGATCGCTGAAGATCCGATGAGGCCTGACGAGAAGATACCTACTGACGAGAACTTGTCCACATTGCGGAAGCCGATGTAGAAAGACTGTCCGCCACCCATTGAAAGACCTGCAACTGATCTTCCGCTCTTCTTTGCGATGACATTGTAGCGGCTTTCGATGAAAGGCACGATGTCGTTTACGAGTGATGTGTAGTTGTCGAAGCCTGAGTTATATTTCTTTACATTCTGGTTTTCAGGGATTCCGAGAGTCTGTGACGCGTACTGTGACGGGTTACCGTTCGGCATGACCACGAGCATAGGCTCAGCCTTGCCTGCTGCGATGAGGTTGTCCAGGATCTGGCATGTGCGTCCGAGAGTTGACCATGCATCCTCGTCTCCGCCGCCACCGTGAAGAAGATAGAGTACAGGGTACTTAACCTTGGTCTTGTGAGGGTCGTAGCCGTATGGCGTGTAGACGTAAAGTCTGCGGGTCATATCGTTTTCGGCTGAGTGATACCACACCTGCTCGAGGTTGCCCGGTTTGTCCGACTCCTTATAGTAGTCTGCATAGTCACCCTCTACGAGGAAGGCGTTGAGGTAACGTGCACCGTCTCTCTGTACGAACACATTTGCAGGATCGAGCATTGTGATTCCGTCAACGATGAAGTTGTAGGTGTAAAGCTCCGGGGTAGGAAGCGGGAGAGTGATGGACCACACGCCGTCCCTTCCCTGAGTCATCTCTGTGTTTGCAGGATTGTAGCCAAGCCATGATGCAGAGACCTGCACCTTTCTTGCCTTCGGGGCATTGAGTCTGAAAGTTACTCCAGCCTCTGTCACTTCAGGTGACTTTACTGCCTTTCTGAACATCAGAGAGTGCATCTCCTGTGAGAACATTGTGAGGCTTGTCATTGTGACAGCAGCCAGGAGAAGAATTGTCTTTTTGATTGAGTTAGTCATAGTGGTGTTATTAGTGTGTTAGTTTTATTTGAAGAGTTTTTCTGCAAAGACCATCAGGTAGTGACGCCAGTTCTTCCAAGTGTGGGCTCCGTCTGTCCACAAGGTCTCGTGTGGATAGCCTTTCTCCTTGAGAGCATCTGCGAAGTCGAATGAGAACTTTGCGATAGGGTCTGCTGTTCCGCAAGCTACGAGGTAGTACTTCGGATTGTTTGCGAAGAGTGGTGCAAGCTTCTCGATGTCGCCCTGGAACACCGCTCCTGAGAAGAGACCGATGTAACCGAACTTGTCAGGATACATAGCAGTAGTCTGCATTGTGTGGCCGCCTCCCATTGAAAGTCCGCACATAGCTGTGTTCTTTGCTCCCTTGAGCACTCTGTAATGCTTCTCCACGTACTTCATAAGATCTGGGAAGGCCTCAGGAATGCTTGCCTTTGCCTGCATGCCTGGCTCCGGAGAGCCTGACATCGAAGCCTGATAGAGACCTGCATCCCAGTCTCCAGGGGCAGCAGCGCAAGTCGGATTGCCGTTAGGAATCACGACGATCATAGGCTTTGCTGTTCCGGCTGCGATCATGTTGTCGAGAATCTGAGCAGCACGTCCGAAGTCGAGCCAAGAGTTCTCGTCGCCGCCGGCACCGTGGCAGAGGTAGAGCACAGGATATTTCTCCTTGCTGTCCTCATATCCCGGAGGTGTATATATCGACACTCTGCGGCTCATTCCGAGGGTAGGAGAGTCGTACCATACGCGTGAAACGCTGCCGTGAGGCACTTTGTTGTTGCTGTACATGTAGCCAGGTGTACCTTCCTCGCCTGTGATGAGGAAATAGTTGGTCCACACGGTCATGTCCCTATGTCTGAACTGGTTTGAAGGGTCGGTGAACGGCAGGCCGTCGATTCTGAACATATATGAATATAACTCCGGCGCAAGCGGCCCGGTGGTATATTCCCATATTCCGTCCTTGCCTTCCCTCATGTCTACCCAGATCGGCACTTCTGTAACATAGCCGTTGTTGTCTGCGACATGGTGTGGAAGGAAATCTCCTGTAAGTCTGACTGTTACAGCCTTAGGAGCGTACACTCTGAATGTTACGGAGTTGTCTTCTTTGATGTCCGGAGACTTCAGCTCCACTGCTGTGCCCATAAGGTTCTGCTGTGCAAAAGATGCGGCTGCGAAAAGCAGGCAGGCCGCTGCAAGGATGAATCTTTTCATAATTATTTTCGGTGTTGTATTGTTGTCTGAATCCATTTTGTGACAGTCTCGAGTACTTCCGGCGCGATGGTTTCTTCTATTTCGCGGTACTCTGTGACTGCTCCTGTAGTGCAGTGCTGGAAAAGGTGGTTAACACCTTCGACTTTCTCGATCTTCCTGATGTTGTTGGCTGTCATGCCGTCTGCAAGGGCGTTCAGATTACTTTCCGCCTCGACTTGGATGTCTTTTGTGCCGTTGAGAGCGAGTACAGGGCAGCCTACCTTGTAGAGAATCTTACGCATGTCAAGCGAAATAAAGTGGCTCATATATGGAGTCTGGAGCTGTGCCAAAACTGCCAGATAGTTCTGCTTAAGGGCATCTGGAAGGTCGTATCTTTCAGGATTTGGTGCACTTCCGCCGTTGATGCGTGCTTCGAATGCTTCTCCCAGGATCTTACAGTAGGTGTCAATGGATTCCTGAGGGATGCCTGCCTGTGCAAGCGAGATCCTGTTCTGCCAGAGAAGTGTCTCGGCTCCGGAGATGACCATTCCTGCAAGTGACACTATGAAGTCTGCCTTCTGCTCTGCGGCAAGCATCAATGCTATGGTGCCGCCTTCGCTGTGGCCGATAACTCCGACCTTGTCAAAACGCTCTCTGAGAAGGGCAATGCCTGCAGCGGCGTCGTTCTTGAAGTCCTCTGTGGTGCTGTTGGCCAGGTTTGACGTCTTTGTGCCGTAGCCTCGGTCGTCGTATCGCAGGGTTGCGATTCCCGCCCTCGCCAGGGCATCGGAGATGACTGCGAAAGGCTTATGATCGAATATCTCTTCATCGCGGTTCTGCTGGCCGCTGCCTGTAACCATCACAAGTGCCGGTGTGCTCCTGTTATATCCCTCCGGCAGGACGAGTGTTCCGTTCAGGGTGACATCGCCGTTTGCGAATGTCACTTCTTCTGATGTATATGGGAATGGTCCCTGAGGCGTCTGAGGACGCTTAGGCTTATCTTCGCCCGGTTTCAGGGTAAGAGGTAGGGAAGTGCCCATCTGTGTGAAGGTGCCGACAATCTGCTTGATCATCCAGTTGCCTTCGTAGCTTGCCCCCAGTGACGGGATTCTGATGAGAAGCTTTCCCGCAGCCTTTCTTTCAATCTGTATAGGAATGCCTTTGGCGCCCTGGTCTGGGGAGTCCATAGCCGGATTCTCATCATCAAGATGGAATACAAGCGATAACTTACTACCCTGAACATCAAGCTTTCCGGACCACGCTCCGGTCTGGGCATCAGCTCCTGCGAGAGTCGCAAGGAAAAGTATGGCAGCTGCAAGTAATCTTTTCATATAAGGATATTCTTCCGTAAAGTTAATGAAAAATTCATTAAAGCCGCTCTTCCGGCATTTTGTCTGAAAATTTCGTCAGTGTTATGATTTGTAACGGATTGTGAGTGTAGGGGTGATATTTCTTTTGAATTGGAAGTTTTCGACTGTTTGTCTCTTTAGGATTGTAATTGCGATAACCTTGAGAGTTTATATATATAATATTGGCCATATAACCGTTTGTCCAGCAAATTCTTCCATTCGTCGGAAACGTGATCGTAATGTATTGCAGGTTAATAAAAAAGCCTTACCTTTGCATCGTGTTAATCAGGAATTCATCAGTAATTCTCTAACACAAATTGGTTATTAGTTTTAGTGTTATTAATTATGTGGTTAGTATGAGATGCCCCACGGGAGTGGCGCAGCTCATTTTTTTTGTACTATTCTGAACGTTTTTTATTCCTTAGCTTGATGCGTACTTCCAAGAAAAGAGGGCTTTTTCTGGAAGTTGAGTTGTTTTCGATGTGCACTTCCAAAAAAAGTGGCGTTTTTATGGAAGTTGTGTCCTGGTTCTGCTGCTCTAGGAGTAAAATCAAAGGTAGGCCTTGTCCTGATGATCATACGTTCATTCAGTACTCTGCTGATGGATGTTATCGACCTTACTTTCGATATCAACACAGTTACATATTCACTTATAACCTCAGGCTTTTTTGTAATTTACGTAGTAGGTCTCTTTATCTTCATTAACGGCAGCCCGGTTGAGAAGAAGCTGAGAGGATTCGTCAAATGGACTCCATTCATACCGGTTATCATATCTCTCATTTCGATAATCTTGGCGGGCGCTGTCAACGATGTGTTACTGGTTATTGAACCATTGTGTTTCTTCCACACAGCAGCCGCTCTCGCTATAGTCCTCGTTGTCAATAAGATGACAAGAAAAGAACTGGAAAGCACAATATAATGTCACACTGACATTTCGATTGAGGCTGTTGCCGAGTTGAGAGATCTGTATAACGTTTGTTATTCAGGAACAATTTCAGCCTTGATGTCAAGATGAAGCGCACTGAGAATCGCCTGGATCTCTGATATACTGTAGTCGCGTGTAGGCGTGAGCAGCGATTCCATATCCTCTGGCATCAACTGAAGCTTATAGGCAAGTTCATCAGAGCTGATACCCATTGCTTCCATTACTCCCATTACACAGTAATAGATCGAATAACTAGACAAGTAATTTAAACGTCCCATAATTTTGCTTTTTATGTTTTGTGCAAATTTATGGGATGTTTGTGCTGAAGTGAGGCACAAGCGTAAGTTTGATTGTCAAATTTTCACAAGGCTTGTGAAGATGCGGTGTTCATATGTCAAAACCATACTTTTGCAAAGCTATGGTAGATATAAGGAATATGTTCAAGAGAAAGATATGGTGACGGTTTCAAATCAACAACCCGTGTCAACAAATCAGAAAAGACTTACAGTAGAAAAGTTGGATTCTTTATTGACTATTCTTGGAGACGCCTCAGATGAAAGGGAACCTCTTATCAGCGACATTGTTGTTGCTGGCGTCAAAGCAGAAGAAGGCTACATCCGTATACGCCTGAAGATCAAAGGCAAAGACGATAGTTATACATTCCATATGGCATATGAAACCCTCAAACACCTGAGGAATTTTCTGGAGAATATCGCCCTGTCTGAAGCGGAACCGTCAGCCTGGGAAAGCCAGCAGTCAGAAAGCGGAATGTATTTCTACCCGCAGACCATAGGAGACTTGAAACATATGGGCCAGCTGCACATCTTCTCAGAACGAGAGTTCGCATTCTCAGCCTACGTCAACTCCCGACTCCTTATCCGTTCCTTATATCGTTCCATAATGACACACTTGGGGTCTCTGAAAGACAATGCAGCAACCAGACTGTTCCAATCGAACATCCTGGAGTGCTACATCGATGATAAGAGGTACAAACACATCTCCTTTTTCCGTAATAATCCCAAACTTGCAAACTTCATCGGGCCTGCAATTGAGACTGTCCGGAAGTACTTTCAGGATATTTATGATTCTATTATTGATGAGGGGGAGAGTGTGTGATTATGTGTTATATCCCCAGCTTCCTCATACGCACTATAATCGCACTTTCCTTCCTGCCGAAGTGCTTTGCGATGTCAGCCACTGAGCAGCCTTCTGACCACATCTGGCGGAGTTCTGCGTCGGCTTCCCCGGTCCAAGGATCGAAGGCGTTCGGGTGCTCCTGGCGGCAAGCATATACGGAATATAGCGGCTCGCCGATGAGTTTCTTGTAAGCCTTGAGGTACTTCTTCAGGCGCTTGACGTCCTTGTCGCTGAGGTAGGGGAGACGGCGGATGTCCATGTTGTCGGTGAGGTCGTTGATCTTCACCGCAGTTGCAAGCGGGTTCTTCCTCACCCTTTCGATGAACGCGTCATAATTCTCATTTTCAGAGAGTTTCGTTACGCACTTCAGCGCCGCGATTATCTCCGGTGCGAACCCTTCCGCCTCCAACATCTCAAATGTCCAATCAGTGTCCTCGACCAGATCGTGAAGTACTCCGACGATCTTCTCATCTTCGGTCCTGCCCATCTCCATCACACGGAGAGGATGGCCGATGTACTCGTTGCCGGCCTTGTCAAACTGCCCCTTGTGGGCTTCAGTGGCTATTTCGATGGCTCTTGGGAGGGTGCTCATGGTGTTAATTGTTACAGGTGTGCAGAAATCTTCTTCAGAAGCACAAGGTCCGCCGGCAGCCATTTCACTGAATCTAGTGTCTCCTTCGTAAGCCACGCAGAGGATTCATGCTCGTTGAGGTGGATGCTGTCTGATTCCAGTTTGCAGATGTAGCAGTGCATTGTCAGATGGAAGGTAGGGTAGTCCCACTCGATAGTGTCAAGGAGTTCGACGACTGAGATCTCTGCATCGAGCTCCTCTCTGATCTCCCTCTTCAGAGCCTCTTGAGGACACTCACCGCTCTCGATCTTGCCGCCGGGGAATTCCCACCAGCCTTTCCATTCGCCGTAGCCGCGCTGGGTGGCAAAGACTTGGTTGGATTTGAGGATTATTGCTGCTACTACTTCTATTGTTTTCATTGTTGTTTAGCATCAATAAAAGAATCAATTACTCCTTTTAACTCACCATACTTGGTCAGTGGAGCTAGTTTCTTGACTCTACTCAACGATATAGTTTTCTGCTCGTCTGCGCATTCTTTATTGATCACACTTGTCGGAACAACATAGAATTTCCAATTGTCCATTTCCAGAGGATTGGATTCTTCTTCGTTGGTACCGGTGTTGAGGCAGAAGACATATATGTCATTTTGCCTTTCTCTTACCTTGTTCGGACCTAATGCTGGAGCGATACCGAATGTCCGCTGTTGGCTGATTTTGCCGTCCTCCTGCCAGGAATAGAAATAACCGGTTTCTTTGATCTCAATCCTCTTGTTTCTGTAATCAATATCATAGAGTGACCAGCCGTTTCTATTGCAAGGTTCAGTGAGTCCTAAGGCTTTGCCGACAATGAATTCTGCAATGTTTTCCTGTAGGTCGAAAATGTTGCTGTACTGATATTTCCAGAAGTCAAGCATTGTCAATCCTATGGATTCTCCATTACTTGTAAATAGGGTGGTTTCCTTTACGTTTTTCATTGTTCCGATTTTGAGGCTCTAAGTTACAGATTTCTTTGCTTATTCTCCGTTCCTTTTGATATAAATATTGATATGCACCTGATGCTCCGGGTGTGCGTCCTCGTCAATGCGGCAGATTACGACTTCGAAGAGGTCCTGGTGGCCCATGTCGATAAATTTGCTTATCGATTCGTTTAAGTTGCCAGGGATATAGCCGAGCTTCTGATCGTTGTAGTAGAGTGCTACAGCTTCTGGATCATACTTGTTGTCTTCTTCCCTTACAAGCTCCAGTTTTGTTCCGATTTTCAACTCCTCAAATGCGATGCAACCATCCCAATACATAAATCCTGCAATGTTGCAGTGAAGGAAATGTTTCCTTTGTTCTGTTTTCTTTTCCATAATCGTAAGTGTTTGATTGTTAATTATGGGTGCAAAGATAAAATGAGGCTGTGCCAAATTATGGTACAGTCTCTAAAATTTCTTATTTCTGATTATTTATATAATTCAGCTGCTTCGAGATGGAGATTTCTAGGTTTGACGGCTACGTCTGTACTAAATTGTAGTTAAGCAGTGTAGAATGGGAGTGTGAGCTGTAGCTCTTCCGTCGGCTTGGCCTGGTCTTCAGACAGTTTGACGCGGCTGCGTTTCAGGACCACGCCGCTGTCGTCGTCAACAGAACGATAGTAGAAAAGAATGTCCTCTGGGTGCATCTGCGCTCGGAGGACTTTTGCTAACGCCTTGCCGCGGCGGTGGAACATCTTGGCCTTGAACCTTTTGTCCATGCAGTGCTTGGTCCACTCTGCAAAGGTGTTGAAGTACAGGTACCAGTCATATATCCCCGGTACATACACGCTATATCCATCCAACTCTACCATATCCATATGATTGCAACTATACGTGTTGCCCTCCTCGTCCTTGATGACAACGAGGAATGGATCAGGTGATATGGTGTAGCATCTACTCATAAAGGGCCGCAAAGATAACTCATCTGCGGCATTCTTCATATTATTTCTACAAGCCTTGTAAAGATTAACAAAAGATGCCCGGTCGGAGCCGGGCATGACGGGTATGATACGCATGCCGGTCGGAGCCGGGCATGACGGTATGTTGCTTTGGGGTAGATAGTAGGTTTGAGAGATAGGTTTAGGTATAATAATGTGACCACTGTGCTATTTTTATGGCAAGAATTGACACAGTGGTAGCCTAAAGCCACGATTTACGACTATTTTGACGACCACTGTGTCGTTTTTGCCCCCAAATATGACACAGTGGTTCACACATACATACGCATATGCGTCGTCACCAGCCAATCTTTAACAAAAGATACCCGGTCGGAGCCGGGCATGACTATGCTAATGCACAATTGTATGTAGTTATGTCAGATGAGCCCCAACAACTCCGCAAAGTCGTCGATGATCCAGGTTGCGTCGGCGAGGCTTTCGCGGGTACCGTTGCCGTAGGATACGCCGCAGGTGCGGGTGCCGGCGTTGCGGCCCATGTGGATGTCGAAGACTGTGTCGCCGACTACGATGGCCTCTTCAGGTTTGAAACCAAATTTCTCCAAGGTCATATTCACGGCTTCCGGATGGGGTTTGCCGTGGCTGACGTCGTTGCCGCCGAGGACGTAGGTTATGGTGGAGGCAAGGTCGAGGTTGGTGATGTATTCGTTAAGGGAGGCGTTGCTCCTGCTGCTGGCGATGGTGAGGGTGAGGCCGCGGCTCTTGAGTTCCTTCAAGGTCTCAAGGACATGAGGGTAGAGGTTGACGGCGCCTCTGGTGTTAAGGATATTGAAGATCCTGCGGTAGGTCTGTGCGTAGAGGTCGCAGTCTACCTTGATCTCAGGGAAGAGGACGGGCGGGATCTCGACCAGGCGGAGGCCGATCATCGCTGCGCATTCAGCGTCGGTGCGGGAAGGGAGGCCTAGTTCCTTGATGGCTGCCTGGGTGGTTCTGATGATGACGTCGGTGGTGTCACCGAGGGTGCCGTCGAAGTCGAGTATGATGATTTTTGTGCTCATGTCCGTATATCTTCAGTCATCCCCGACTTGATCGGGGATTATGCAAATATAATAAAAAAGGGAGCATATCTCTATGCTCCCGTACATATAGGGATAAATTATATTACCATCTTGGGTTAGTTACCTCCGGTGCTGTAAGAACCTGTGCGTTCATCCACTCGTAGATGTTTGCGTGGCCCTGAGGTGCAACTGTACCGCCGCCGTTGTTGGTAGGTACAACGTCACCCTCTGTCTGCTCCTGTGACATTGTCACTGCGTCGTTGAAGAGGTAGCACCATGCGAAGTGGCCCATGATCTTCTGGCCAGGGTTGTCGATACCTACTACAGTCTCGAACATAGACATCCAAACGTTCTTTGCACCTGCCTTAACGAGACGCTGGAATGTAGGGATACAGTGTGTCTTGGCGTCAACTGTTGTGTCGTCGTATGACTGAACAAACCATATGTTCTCCTCTGCAAGAGCCTTGATCTCAGTCTCTGAGATGTACTGGTCCATGTAAGCCTCGCAAGTCGGGTAAGCTGCTGCGAAGTATCTTGGGTTGCGGATGAGCATGTGCATTGTCATGTAACCACCGTTTGAGCAACCACCGAGGTAGATACGGTTGCGGTCTACGTCAGGATGCTGGTCAACGAACTCGTCGATGCAAGACTTGAGGACGTCAGCGTAGAGTGAAGGGTACTCGCCGTGACCGAAGCCCTTTGATGTTCCCATCCACATTGTAGGACACTGGATAGAGAGAACGTATGCTCCGCCTTCGCCGCCTTCAGTTGTGAAGTGTGACTGGATCTCAGGACGGATGAGTGAAACTACCTCGTTGCCAAGGAGTGTGATAGACACGTCAAGTCCGCCTTCTCCACCACCGTGAAGCCAGATTACGAGTGGGTTAGCTACGCCGTCAGCCTTGAGTGACCATGGCTCGTAAGATGCATATGTAAGGGTAACATCACCTGGCTTACCTGTGTACTTGCCGGTGAAAGTGCCTTTGTTGAAGTAGTCAGCCTCTGAAACGAAGTTCTTGAGAGCTGTCTCTGTCTCACATTCGATTGCAGTGTACTTCTGCTTGCCGACCTTGAGGGTCTTGCCTGGCTTGAGAGCAACCTTTACGTTGTACTCTGACTTCCAGCCACCGTCTTTGCCCTTAGAAAGTCCGAGGCCCCAGCCTTCTGCCTTGTCAAGACCGAGTGCGAGGTACTGTCCTTCTGGATTGTATGCTCCTCTTGCGTCGCAAGGGTATACAGAGATTACGTTACGCTCTTTGCCGTTTGTTGTAACAGTAAGGATTGAAGGGTCAACTTTGTCAAGTTTGATTTCCGGTTTTACTACAACGAGGTTTACTGCTGTTGTTGTCTCATAGGCTGTAACGCCTGATGCCTGAGGCTCCATCTTGAGAGTCTGGGCGCCTGCTGTTGCTGCGGCTGTTATTGCCAATGCAGCGAGGATTGATTTTAAAGTTTTCATAAAATGTATGTGGTTAATATGGTTTTCGCGACCGCAAATATATCGAATTGTTCGGACATATTTAAACTTTATCCGTATATTCGGGTCCTAAATATCGCGAATAAACTAATTTCCAAATATTATGAAAAGGCATCTTATGTTTCTGGTTGCAGTTGCAGCCTTCCTTTGCTCGGGTCTTACTGCCAGCGCACAGTGGCAGAGAAGAATGACTCCGAATGACACACTTCAGAGTGTGAGAGTGCTTCCTGACGGAAGTGCAGTGTTCAGCATCTATGCTCCTAAGGCAAGACAGGTGCGTCTTTCAGGCGACATCGTTCCTTGGGGACAGCCTCTTGTTCCGGAGGAGAAGGACGGAGTGTGGTCTTTCCGTATTCCTAATGCAAAGGCAGGTGTGTACAGGTACAATTTCATCGTTGACGGCATCACAGTTCCGGATCCGAAGAATCCTTCAGTCAGCCAGAATTCTCCTCTCGCAGTGATCGAGCACGGCGGTCAGAAGGAGTTCTACTCGTACAATCCAAACATTCCGCATGGTGCGATGGCAGTACGATCGTACTGGAGCACAACCCTCGGTCAGACAAGAACAATGAGAGTGTGGACTCCTGCAGGATACGAGGCAGGCAAGGCTAAGCTTCCTGTTCTTTACCTTGTTCACGGCGGTGGCGACACAGACGTTTCATGGCCTACAGCAGGTTGCGCCGGCGACATCCTCGACAACCTTATGGCAGAGGGCAAGATGGTCCCTATGATCGTGGTTATGCCTAACGGAGCTTGCGACATCTCTCTCTTCGAGAAGGACCTTATGAACGATGTGATCCCATTCATCGAGAGCAACTACAGAGTGCGTACTGACAAGGACAGCAGAGCGATCTCAGGCCTTTCAATGGGCGGAATCCAGACCCTCGAAGTGATCTTCCAGAATCCTGACAAGTTCGGTTACGTATGGTGCCTTTCAGGTGGATTCAACCCTGGAATAGACATCGAGAAGGAGGCTGAAAGACTCCACGTAAGAGAGCACGCAGCCATCATCAACAAGAACTGCAAGGAGTTCGTGATGACCCAGGGCGGCAAGAGCGACATCACCTACATCTCAGGCGAGAAGGCAAACAAGCTCTTCGACGAGGTCGGCCTCAAGTACGAGTATCAGGAAGTAGGCGAGGGCCATACATGGTACACATGGAGAATCAACCTCTACGATGAGGCGCAGAGACTCTTCAAGAAGAAGTAATATTGATGTATATATATGAAAATATCCCAGCACGGCTGCCGTGCTGGGATATTTTAGTATATGCCTGCTTCGCAGGTCTTATTTCTGAAGATTCAATACGTTGTTTGCCTTCTTCGCTGAACCCTTCACGTCAGCCGCGAGGGTTGCCTTGATGTCGCGTGATGATGCTCCGATGTGGAAGTTGTAAGTTCCTGCATCTACAACCCATGCGCTCTGTGCCTCGTCGAATGAAGCGAGATCCTCGTTGTTTACAACGAATGTGATCATCTGTGAGTCGCCTGGCTGGAGCTCAGCAGTCTTAGCGAATGCCTTAAGCTCGTGAACTGGCTTGTCAAGAGCACCCTTAGGAGCTGAAACGTAGAGCTGAACTACTTCCTTACCTGCATATGCGCCTGTGTTCTTCACTACTACTGAAACAGTTGTCTCAGTCTTACCTGCCTGGATAGTTGGCTGGCTATACTCGAATGTAGTGTAAGAGAGACCGTAACCGAATGGGTAAGACACCTCGATGTTCTGAGTGTCGAACCAACGGTAACCTACATAGATTCCTTCCTCATAAACAGTGTAGTCAACATTCTTTCTGTCGAATGAAGTCTTTGTGTTGTTGATGATGTTGGTGTTGGCAACCTCGTCGATAGGGAAGTTAGCTGATGAAGCGTGGTCTGCAAAGTTTACAGGGAATGTCATAGGGAGCTTACCTGATGGAGAAGCGTTACCCTTGAGTACGTCAGCAACGCTGTTACCTCCTTCCTGACCTGCCTGCCATGCGCAGAGGATTGCGTCAGGCATGCCTTTCCAAGATGCAGTCTCGATGGCTCCACCGATGTTGAGGACTACAGCTACCTTCTTGCCTGCTGCGTGGAATGCATCGCATACAGCCTTGATGAGGCTGTTCTCTGCCTCAGAAAGTGTGAAGTCAGCGATGTATCTGTCAAGGAACTCACCTGAAGTGCGGCCGATAGTGATGAGAGCAACGTCGTTGTTCTTAACCATCTCAGCGAGCTGCTTCTTGCTTGGCTGGAACTCTGTTGGGAGTGGCTTTGGTGAGAATGCAGCGAAGATGTCGTTAGGGTCGATGCCTGCGTCGATTCTTGCCTGCTCCTTAGCGATGTGAGACTCGTAAGTAGCCTTGAGAGACTCGTCCACTACGTAACCTGCGTTCTTGAGACCGTCGAGAAGTGACACTGTGTAAGCGCGGTTTACGTTACCTGAACCAGTACCACCTGCGATGAAGTTGTAAGTTGTGTTACCGAACACAGCCACGTTCTTGATCTCAGCTGCGAGTGGGAGAGTGTTGTTGTCGTTCTTGAGGAGAACCATACCCTCAGTTGCAGACTGTCTTGTCACCTCAGCGTGTGCCTTGAGGTCTGGCTTGTTGCTGTACTCATAGCCCTTGAACTTAGGAGACTGGAGGATGAGCTCGAGGATTCTCTTGATGTTGCGGTCGATGATCTTCATGTCGATCTCGCCTGTAGTCATGAGGTTTACGAGGTCAGTGTACTGAGTGTCACGGCCTGGCTGGAGCATGTCGTTACCTGCGATCATCTGAGCCTTTGTGTTTGTACCGCCGTACCAGTCAGTCATTACCATACCCTTGTAGCCCCACTCGTCGCGGAGAACTGTAGTAAGGAGCTCTGGGTTCTCAGAAGTGTAAACACCGTTGAGGTAGTTGTATGATGACATCACTGTCCAAGGAGCTGCGTCCTTCACTGCGATCTCGAATCCCTTGAGATAGATCTCGCGGATAGCGCGTGGAGACACCTGAGCGTCGTTAGACATACGGTTAGTCTCCTGGTTGTTCACTGCAAAGTGCTTTACAGATGTTCCGACACCGTTGCTCTGGACTCCCTTGATGTAAGCTGCAGCAATCTTACCGCTGACAACAGGATCCTCAGAGTAGTACTCGAAGTTACGTCCGCAAAGTGGGTTTCTGTGGATGTTGAGGGCTGGTGCGAGGAGAACGTCAGCACCGTACTCGAGAACCTCGTTACCGATTGACTGACCTACAGACTCTACGAGTTCCTGGTTCCATGTAGAAGCAAGGAGAGTTCCGATAGGGAAGTGTGTACAATAGTAAGTCTGGTCGTCCCCCTCGCGTGTAGGGTTGATACGGAGACCTGCAGGGCCGTCAGCGAGAACGATTGCAGGGATGCCGAGGCGCTCGATCGGGTAAGTAGTACCTGCTGCGCCAGGGACGATGTTCTGAGTCATACCGATTACAGGGTCGTTACCAGTGTTACCTGACATACCTGTACCGATGAGAAGGTGTGCCTTCTCTTCAATTGTCATAGCGGCAATCACCTTGTCAAGCGAATCCTTTCCGAGCTGTGGATCGCCCTTAGGACCGCAAGCCACGATAGCGGCAGCCGCCAAAATCATCATAGAGACTTTTTTCATAATCAGTTATTAATTGGGTTAATATATAATTTCAATTTGGCCGCAAAAATAGCGAATATTCTCGAGTTTGGAAAGTTTTATATTTTCGGCGAAGAATTAGGAAATCCTCAATATATTTGCAAAGGCAGTATGCTGATTTTGTATCTTCTGTGCAGTACAGCATTTGGCTTGATTTCTTTTGTGGCCACACTTGTAAAGCCAAGACTCCAGAAAACAATGGCGATTCTGGCATCCGGCGTCACTTTTATTGTTCTTCTCTCAACTTTGGTGACTCTTACCTCTGGAACAATGCCGGCGTTGATGCTTGCAGAGCCTGTTGTCCTGCTGATCACCTTGGTTTCTGCTGTAATCAGCTTGATCAAGACTCGCAAAAAATAACCTAACGACTTTTCGCAGGAAGAGTCCAGCCTAATGAGAATTCGAGGTATTCTGCTTTGATGCTGTGTGACTTGATGGAGAAGCCCAAAAAGGTGTTTCCAAGATCCGGGAAGTAGTATCTGAATCCGGCTTTCTCATAATGCCATCCTCTCTCGCGGTCCCCATATTTCTCGTTAAGTTCCTTGTCGTTAACGCCTTTGTGCCTGTAAGGATAGGCACCTAACGCAACATGGACGGCGAGATTACGCCAATATACTTCCTGTACTACAGCAACTCCTATTGAAACAGGATCATATCCAGGGCTGTCCATTACAGCCTTCTCTCCGTAAAGGATAGTGTCTGCTGCCTTAAGATGGTCCATGTTTGATGAGTAGAACATTTCAACACCTAAGCCGGTTGCATATCTTAACGCATATCTGTAAGTCGCTTCAAGGGCGAATGAATATTTAGGATGTGCTTTAAGAGCTGCTGACTCTTCTTTTGTAGGAACTCTTGCCGGTCTGTCAGCCTGTGAATGGTCGAAAGCATAGGTGTTCCATTCAGCCTGACATGTGTGCACTCCGCCTCCGATTGCGACAGTATACTGCATGCCTTTAGCGAAATCTGTAACCTCTTGAACCGGTTTTTTATATCTGGAAGGTTCATAGTCAGAGAGACTGTATCTGGCAAATAGACCACCTCCGACAGCATTGAGGGCCTCATTCGGCAGTCTGAGTCGTCCATTTGAGAAGTGGCGGAAAGACACATCTGCACCTACCTCCCATCTATTGCCAAGATGAACCTTGGCAAATCCACCTGCTCCGAAGTATGCCATAAACGGCGAACTCAACCAGTTGTTGCCTTCTCCGTTCAAAGGCTCGTAGCTGGCCGGATTATATGTTGCTCCGAAGTCAAGATGATATCCCAATGAGATGTGATTTCCTCTTAAAAGTGTTCGCTCGAATGAGCCGAACAATGAATAGAGGTTAGGGAATTTAGTCTTGTCGTAGAACTGGAAATCTCCCATTCTGGCTACGGAACCACCTATGTATATGGTAGGGTAGCCGAACAGCTGGTCATATATGCAGCTGTCTGCAGGATCGGTCTGAATACCTAACGCCAATTCATACGTCATATATGTGCTGGACTTCTGATGAGGACGAGCCTGTTCTAGATCATATCCATACCATCCCTGGCCTGATATCAACATCCTGTTGTCGTCTTTGCTCTGTGCATCAGTTGCCATGCAATGCATGAGCAACCCGAGACTGACACCTAAAACCTTAAAGTACTTCATTTGTAAATATAATGTTATATGCCCATATAATCGGGGCCAAAGATAATAAATACGGCTATTAAATCGGGGCTTTTGTTGCAGAAACGTCAGAAATGGTTTAACTTCACGGAAAACATGTTTGTCACTATGAAGCGTTTTTATATTTTGGCGGCTTTGCTGATGTTTTCTATATTTCCATTGCAGGCACAGGAATCTGATCATTTTGAATGGCGGAATGCCACAGTATATTTTCTGATTACTGACCGTTTCAACAATGGAGATCTATCTAATGACCAGAACTACGGACGTCGTAACGACTATGGCAGTGAGCAACTCAATGCGGCGACATTCCATGGCGGCGACTTCGCCGGTATATTGGAAAAGGCACGTGAGGGGTACTTTCAAAAGTTAGGTGTCGATGTTGTGTGGATGACCGATGTCTACGAGCAGATTCACGGCTGGATGGTGGGCAGTGGCTCTATCAATGACTTCCCTCACTATGGTTATCACGGTTACTATCCTTTGGACTACACACAGATAGATAAGAACTATGGCACAGTCGAAGAATTCCGTAAGCTTGTAGATACTCTTCATGCTCAGGGCATTCGTGTGATGCTTGGAGCAAACCTAAATAATCCTGGCTATCCTACATTGCTCGATGCAGTTCAATACGGCTTCGCTGATGTGGACCTCACTGAGGAGGAAGCAGTGGAACATATCCGCACATGGAGTTATGACAAATTCTTTGCTGACCGCCTCCAATGGCGAGGATGGTATGACCGCAGCTGGATGCGTATGCCAGACGAAGACTGGGACCAGAGGAACCCACTGGAAGCGACAGTCTTTGGAATGCCTGACTTTAAGGAAGAGAGCGCTGACAAAGTTCGAATTCCGGACTTTCTGAAGCGTAAGTGGAAGGCAGAAGGCAAGAAGAATGACGCGTGGGTAAACCCTTCTGCACGCAGCCTGCGTAAGGATTACTATGGTGCTCCCGGCGATTACTTAATAGCTTGGGCTGTTTCGTGGGTTGAGGAGTTTGGTATTGACGGTTTCAGATGTGACATCGTCGAGAATGTCCATATTGACACCTGGGCTAAACTCAATGAAGCTTGTAACGCTGCACTGCAGAGATGGCGTGAGAAACACCCTGAACAGTCAGCATCGCAGTGGGACGAATCATTCTATATGACAGGAGATTATGATTGTGCAACCATAGACTATAAAGCAGATTATGCTGAGGCTGGATTTATGAGCCTTGTCAATTTCTACTTCCCAAAACATGGCGACTTGGACGACATCGTATATCTGTGGCAGGCCTACTCCGATTCAATATATGCCCATCCAGATTGGCACCCATTCAGCTATCTGAATAACTCGTACCATCGCGATACCGATATGGATAATATGATCGATTGTGCCACCACCTTGCTCCTTTCGCCAGGAGTTGCACAGATTTTCTATGGTGACGAGACCCTCCGCGGTTTGAGCGATGCCCGTTTTAATGTTGACAGCGATCAGGCTTTCCGTTCGGATATGAACTGGGATAGTGTAGACAGCGCGACACTCGAGCACTTCAGGCGCCTGGGAACCATCCGCCGCGACCATCCTGCTCTCATCGGTGGCAAACAATATATCATTGACACCCACACCTGCCTCCGTTGCGAGGGCGACGACAGATATATCGTCCGAGTTCGCCCCGAACAGCGTCCGACAATTGCTGTTGCCCCTTACTTTGAGGATGGTGATGAGGTCGTAGAGCTGTACACTGGAAGTCGTGCAACAGTTGTCAATGGCTGCGTCACCCTCCCTCGCTATGAAAATCATATCGCAATCTTGACAAGAATCCAGTAATATTTCTTGTGCTTGAGAAGGTGACTTGCGAGTCAAGAAAAAAGTGAAAAAAGTTTGTTATCGATGGTCGTATTGATTCCTTGCAATGAGGCCCATCGTCATACGTAGGTTGATTTCGGAGACGGGGATAAATGTTGAGGAGTTTGTTTGAGCGATAATCTGGTCAACACCGAGAAAGCCTTCATAATGTCCCACAAGGGTGTCTGCAAGAATGGCTGTCAGGTTCTCGCGGATAGCAATCAGCGTCTCTCGCGGGATATATCCGGCAATCATATCTTCAATCTCCTCGTTACTGGCAAGGATATTTTTGCTGTAAGCGCCGTTCCTGGATTCGAACAAGGAATAGCCTATGAAATCGATGCCTTCATGATGGCACTCGAAGAGCATAGCGCACTCCTTTATGATCTCAAATCGTTGCTCGATAATCACAGAACCCTGTTTGTCAAGTGTCCTCCTACACCATCCTTCATCGCTCTCGGAAAGCCTTTCTCTGACAAAGCGGATTCCTTTCCCACTGCCGGACAACGGTGACTTCATCACTGCACTGCCATTGGCCTCAATGAACTCTTCGATTTCATTGAGGCTAGTGGCGACGATTCTGTAATCCGGTCCAATGACCTGCGGGTCCATAGAGCTTAAGCGTGAATGCACATCCAATGCAAACTCGCGCCTTGAGTGAGTACGTATGAACTGCAGTTCTTCTTCTGAAGGCAGGGTGGCTGGATCAATGCCTTCATTGATGAGACGTTTCTTCAGGGCGTGATTCCATCCCCAAGGGATAATCTGCCGACGTTGCTTGTTGGGACGCTTGAGATGTTCGGACAGATCTATGTTCTCCTTCGCAAATCCCACGGCAGACCTTGGGGGTACGAAATTCTCGTCCCCATTGGCAATGCACAGGTCATGCTCTGGATTAAATATATAGTCTTTACCAGATAACAACTCTCTCTTCTTCAGGAAGGAACATTGCTCCGTCTGTGATGTCGAAGGCTTCGTAGAAGGATGCGACATTGCGAAGAGTTGCATTCACGCGGTTCTTTCCAAGAGAGTGAACGTCAACCTTGGTCAGGCGTGCTGCCTCCTCGTCGCGGATGTTCTGTCCCCAGATTGTCGCGTATGAGAGGTAGAAGCGCTGAGCCGCTGTGAATCCGTCGATCGGCTCAGGCTCGCCGTTTGCCTCGAATGTGTTCTGGAGGGCAGTGTAAGCCACTCTGAGACCGCCCTGGTCTGCAATGTTCTCGCCAAGAGAAAGGGCACCGTCCGCCATAAGTGCAGGCTGTCCGTCCTTTGCAGGGAGGATCACAATCTGGTTGAACTGCTCTACAAGGATGTCAGTACGTTCCTTGAACGCAGCAGCATCAGCTTCTGTCCACCAGTTAGCCATATTTCCGTCCTTGTCGAACTCACGACCCTGGTCGTCGAATCCATGAGTCATCTCATGTCCGATCACAACGCCGATACCTCCATAGTTTACAGCGTCGTCAGCATTCGGGTTGAAGAAAGGCGGCTGAAGGATGGCTGCTGGGAAACAGATCTCGTTTGTGGTAGGATTGTAATATGCATTCACAGTCTGAGGGCTCATACCCCATTCTGTCCTGTCTACAGGCTGTCCCTCGTCCTTCATCATATCCTCGTGACCGAATCTGTTTACGCGGCAGATGTTGGCCCAGTATGAATCGTTTCTGATGTCGAGCGTGCTGTAGTCCATCCATGTGTCAGGATAGCCGACCTTCACGATGAATGTGCCGAGCTTCTCATGCGCCTTGGCCTTGGTCTCGTCGCTCATCCAGTCGAGAGCTGCGATCCTTTCTCCGAGAGCTGTCTGGAGATTTGCCACCATTTCGATCATCTTATCCTTTGAAGAAGCAGGGAAGTATTTCTCAACATAAAGCTGTCCGAATGCGTCTGCAAGCGACCTGTTGACTACAGCGAGGGAACGTTTCCAGAGAGGCTGGAGCTCTTCTCTTCCCTGTACAGCCTTGCCGAAGTATTCGAAGTTTGCGTTCACGAAGTCCTCGCTGAGGTAGTTCGATGCCGAATTGAGGAGCTTGAATACAAGATACTCCTTCTGATCTTCGAACGAAACATTCTTGAGCAGCTTTGTAAGACCGTCGAAGAATGTAACCTGAGCTGCATTGAGCTCTGTTGACTTGCTGATGCCAGTCTCCTTGAAGAAAATGTTCCAGTCGATGAAATCGTACTTCGAAGTGAAGTTCTTGACTGTCATCTTGTTGTAGTTCTTGTGTACGTCTCTTCTAGTAGCTCTGTCCACAGAAACCTTTGCAATCTCGGTTTCGAGACCGATTACAGTCTCTGCAGCCTTTGCAGCCTCCTCCTCGCTGTAACCTCCGAGAGTGAAAAGCTTGTTGACGTATACTTTATATGCGTCTCTGATCCTTGCTGAGTTCTCGTCGTCAGCGAGATAATAGTCCCTGTCACCCATTGAAAGGCCGCCCTGGAAGAACTGAAGAAGGACAAGAGTTTTGAGATTATCAATGAGAAGATAAAAAAGATGAAGTCATCGTTGTTTCATCGGCTGGCAACACTGCACGTGCTTTCGCTCAGGTTTGTTCTGATAACAACATCAAATTATTATTGACAATTCCAGAAGATAATATCAACGCTCTTTGGTTTGAGAAACCATTGAATCCTTGTGTTAAGGTGTTGGCGACAAAATCAGGAAGTGATTATTTCGATGCGATAAATCTTGGTAATAT
>CANBDZ010000018.1 GCA_947367375.1 uncultured Bacteroidales bacterium
TGCCCTTTAAAGATAGTATGTGGTCTTGATTTTTATTCTAACGGGCGTAAAAACGAAAGTTTTTATGTAAGTTTGTAAGAGATCCCCGATCAAGACGGGGAGGACTGTACAAAATCAAAAGATTCTGGGTTATGGGAACGGACCGGAAGTGGATCGTTGTCCGGATTGACGGAAAAATCGCATCCATATCTACTGATTACAGGCAGCTGGCGGCAATCACTGCGAAGCTCGCCCTGACGACTGCGGCAGACGCAAAGGCATACAAAGGCATTGCGGCAGACACAGAAAGTATCTGTGCGGAGACTGTCACCTTTGAGGAAGTGTGGAATCTCAGACGCTCAATTGCCTGGGATGACCTGATGCTCTTCGGAACAGACTTCCAGAAAAGGGTCTGGAAGAAACTCTGGGAACTCGAGCGTTGTAATTTAGTGAGTTACACTGCATTTGCTGAACTTTGCGAAAACAAGGCGGGAGTACGTGCAGTCGCTCACGCGATTGGTCTGAACCCTGTTTCGGTCATCATTCCGTGTCACCTTGTAGTCCCTAAAGAAGCCATCGACAAGATCGGGGATATAAAGAAAAAGGCCGAAGCCACTATATTCAAGGGCGACGACCTTTGTATGGAAAGTCTGCTCAAGGACACCTCCATTGACTTTGGAGAGTATTCGCTTGGCAATGACCTCAAGCGCAGATTGATCCAGATGGAATTTGAAGCGGTCAGCGACGCGTTGTAATCAATATTACCCCACAGGCTCCTCTTGTACCATATATCGATGCTGAAGAATCCTTCAGGACCTCTACCGATTTGACATCGCGTGGATTCAGGTAGCTTATGTCCATGACCTCAACTCCGTCAACTATAAAGAGCGGATCAGTCTGCGAGTTGATCGAGCTGAGTCCCCTTATTATATATTTATAGGAAGTACCTGTCTTGATTACGGTAAGTCCCGGCACGCGGCCCATCAGATAATCTCCGATGGTAGTGTAGCTCGAACTCTGCTCGTCATCCATTGAAACCTTTGAAACCGAACTTGTGAGGTTCTTTCTTTTTACATATCCATATCCTATATTTACCGAATCTTCACTGAAGGAAGACAGACGGAGAGAGTCCATCAGCGCACGTTCCGCACGGCGTTCGGCACGACGCTGCTCCCTGCGGGCACGTTTTCCTTCAGACTTGTCTTGAGAATTTGCCGGATATGAAGCCAACATGGCCAGGGCAATAAAAAGAAAGGCAAAGTTTTTCATGATACACCTATTATATGTAAGGACAGACTATTTGCGGGACTGATACGCTGTCAGTGCGGAGCTGTACTCGATCTGACTGTCAATATAAGCCTCTGTCGACTGGCGGAGGATAGTCTGAGCCTGAAGGAGTTCCGACATCGGCACCAGGCCAGCCTCATATCTTCCGGTCAGCTGATCTACAGTCTTTTGAGCGAGATCCATAGTCTCCTGAGCGACCATCATCTTGTCCCAGGCAACGGTAAGTCCAAGCCAAAGCTGACGGACCTGAAGGAGAAGCTGTGAAGACAGATAGTCCCTGTCATTTGAGGCCTTCTGCATCTGATAGTCCATACGCTGGACCTTGCGTGAAACCTTTCCCCAATCGGAAATCGGGATCTGGACTATTGCGAACACAGTACCGTTGGCTCTCTCGTTTATCGTACGGCTGTAATTATAGGAAGCTCCGACTCCTACGGTAGGCAAAGCTTCACCTAGAGCCATTCTCTTCTCCATTTTCTTCGCTTCTACAGACAGATCCAGAAGCTGGTTCTCATTCAGACTTGCAGCAAGCTGCTCTTCAGGAATATAGTATTCCTGCGGAGGAAGCAGGTCTTCCAGACGATCTGCAAACACGATGTCATCTATGAATGGTTTGAGGCTGTCGGCATTCGCAGGAAGGAAGCAATAGTCCTGTCCTATAGAGTTCAGGAGGTTCATCTTTGCCAGACGGATACCGCCTTTGAGCTGCACGAGACCGCTCTTGAGCTCACTCTGTTTCAGTTCGAGCTGCATGAGGTCTGTCTGCACAGCCAAACCGGCCTGGACAGCTGATGAAAGATCCTTATGAAGAGTGTCAAGCAGCTGAGACAGGATGCTGACCGTGTTCAGTTTTTCTTCAAGGGAAACCACCTGCCAATAATCCGCCTCGACTGACGCCTCATTGTCACGAAGAGCTATCTCCTGCTGAAGCTTCGCCGCCTCGACACCAAGAGAAGCAAGCCTGTTTCCTGTCGCTACACGTCCTCCAGCATACAAAGGCTGAACCGCTGAAAGAGAAGCGACATATCCGGTCTTCAACGCCTTGTATATAGGCGAGAAATCGTACTGCTGGCTGGCCGATTCAATCAACGCTCCAAGCACCTCACTCAGCTCATTCTCTCCGATGATATCCTTGATGCCAACCTCCAGGAGCGGGCTCAAAGACCAGAATCCGAAGGCGTTCAACGAGACTTTCGGGAAATATTCACTAAAAGCCTCCTGTTTCTGAGCCCTTGCAGCCAGAACATCCAGATGAGCATTTCTTACGGATGGATCATTCTGCAAGGCCATATCCTTACAATTCTCCAGAGTAAGAGTCACTACCTGGGCAGATGCCGCAAACGGCAACAGAAGAAGAATCAATATATATATGAATCTATTTCTCATCGGTATCCTCCTTTGTCTTGAAAACCTGCCAGTAGCACACCGGCATGATCTCCACTATAAGAATGATTGAAAGCATTGTTCCGAAGCAGATCACCACTCCCATAGGCATCCACAGCGCGTCTCCGGTGATAATCATAGGCAAGACACCCAGAGCAGTTGTGCAAGATGTAAGGAAGATAGGTCTCATTCTGCGTTTTCCCGCCTCTATTGCAGCCTCCTTGACAGTCATTCCAGTGCCCTGACGAAGTTCCTCAGCATGGTCGAACATCAGGATACCGTTTCGTACCACAATTCCGATGAGGCTGACTACTCCAAGCACTGCAGTCATTCCGAAATCAAGTCCGAATATCCACAGACCGAATGACGCACCGAACAGGCAAAGAAGGCTGAGTACGAGCGTAAGGGTCGCAAGAGACATCTTCTTGAAGTGGAAGAGGAGGAAGAAGAACAATATCGCTATCGCGCACATAAGGGTCAGGAGAACCTCCGGAACCACCTTTCTGTTCACGGTAGAAAGTCCTTCATATGAAACGGTCACGCCCTCGGGCAAGTTCGGTTCAATATTATTTGACACATATTTCTTGAGTACCCTCATCGCTTCAGGCTGGCTGCGTCCGAACTTCATGTCCGCATATACTGTAATAGCCTCCTTACCACTGATGTGAGGAATCGACTCAGGCTCCCACAACGGATTGATCTCAGCCACCTGACGCAGCGGCACATATACTCCAGGAATTGAAGTAGTGATCATCTGATTGCCTATCGATTCATATGACATATCCTTGAAATCGGAAACACTGTACAGGTTAACAGGAATACTCTCGCCGTCTTCCCACAATGTAGCGACTGTCTGTCCTCCGTATGCACCTGCAAGGGAGAGGGAAAGAAGAGCTCTGTTCACGCCAAGACGAGCTGCCTCGTTAGGATCGACATCCACAGAAACAGTGGACAGATAACTGTCGCTGTCACTGTGTATCCACTGTAGCAGGCTGCCATGTCCCATCATATATGATTTGAGAGTGTCAGCGAACGGCTTCATTTCCTCAAGAGTACCACCACTGAATGTTATTCCGACCGGAGCTGTCACCGCCTGATAGTCCATCTGCTTGAAACGGATCAGGGCTTCAGGGAACCAATACTCGAACTTCTGGCCGTATTCTTTCAATACATATTCCGCATCCAGGTTGGTCTTTGTGTTGACAATCAGCTGGGCAAAGCTTTCTGAAGGGATCTTAGGAGCGTATGTAGCGTGGAAACGAGGAGATCCGGTACCTACAAAAGATGTGACTGAAGTAACCCTCTTGTCGGCAAGCAGCACAGACTGGAGTGAATCCGTCACAAGTTTTGTGTCCTCCAAAGAAGAATTAGGATCAAGATATATCTCCACTGCAAAGCAGTCTCTTTCCGCCATCGGCATCATCTGGATGTTGACCTGAAGGAACATGAACACTCCAAGTCCCACAGCAAGCACGCCTGTTGCTATGGTCATATACGGATGCTTGAAGCAGACCGCCTGCAGCTTTTCATACGATCTCTGGAGCACTCTGAAGAATACCTCCTGCCTTCTTTCAAGACGGTTCTTCTTCTCTCGCTTTGAAATTCCGATAAATCGAACCTCAAGGGAAGGAACGACAGTGACCGCATACACAAGGGATGCTGCAAGGGCAATCGTGATTACTATCGGGAACATCTGGACAAAGTCACCGAGGTAACTTGTGATGATGGAGCGCATCGGATAGAACATCAGGCTTATTGCCGCGGTCGCTATGAGCATAGGTATGAAAAGTTCGCGCGCACTCTCGCAGGCAGCATCAACACGGCCCATACCTTTCCTCAATTTGTCCATATATCCGTCCATCGTGATGATGGAGTCGTCCACTATCATTCCCAAGACGGCAATCAAGGCTGCAAGAGTCACGGTGTTGAGTTCCATTCCGGTCACATACATCACTGCTATTGTAACTGCTGTACAGATCGGAACGCCGGAGCTTGCAATAAGAGCCGAACGCATCGGGAAAAGTAAAAGCATAACCAGGATGACAACTATCATCGAGATAAGAAGGTCTCTCAGGAAGAGCCATACAGACTGTTTCACAACCTTAGGCTGGTCTGTGATCTTTGTAAGTTTCACGCTTTCCGGAAGGGTCTGGGAAAACTCCTCGAGCACCTTATCCACCTTCTTGCCGAAAGAGATGATGTTATTTTCCTGACGCATTGCCACTGAAAGTATCAGTGCAGTGTTTCCATTATAGTCAACGTATGAATCAGGCTCCTTATAGCCTCTTTTGATGGTTGCAATGTCTTTGAGTCTGATCACATCACCTTCAGGACCTGACCAGATGATCTTCTCGGCAATTTCATGCTCCGAAGTAAGCATGTTGCCCACGTGGATAGGAGCGTTGGCATAATCAGTTGAGAATTTACCGCTCAACACCTGAGTTGTTGAAGACTGGTAGTCCAGAAGCAAAGCGGTAGGGCTGATGCCATAAGCTGAAAGAAGCTCTGTGTCCACCTCGATGGAAATTTCCTCTGTCTGGTTGCCATAAACCTTGAAACTTGCCATTTCAGGCAGTTCCTTGAGCCTGCTCTCAAGATCATCGGCATACTCCTTCATCTCCGCATGCCCCTTATCGTTTGACTCCATTGCAATAAGCACAGAGGATATGCTTGAAAAGTCATCCAGAACTTCAACTGCCAGAACTCCCGGAGGAAGCAGTTTACGATAAGAATTCAGCTTAAGCTTAATTTTTGACCACACCTCGTCCTTCTTGCTTATCGGAGCATCGACAAGGACGTAAATGTAGCATATACCATCCTTGGAATAGGAGTATGTACTACGGCTGACCTCTGAAAACGAAAAGAGCAGATTTTCGAGCGGAGTAGTAAGCTGTTCCTCCACCTCCGATGCAGTAGCGCCGGGATACAATCCCACAACAAGTCCCTCCTTGATCTCAAATGTAGGATACTCGTTCTTATTTATCTTAAATAAGCCGTAAACTCCCAAGCAGACCAGGAGGGCTGTGAGGAAGTACACCATCTTCTTGTACTTGATCACACCTCTTATGAAATCGCCTTTGCCTTTCATCGCTCGATCACGTTCACTTTCATTCCTGTACTAACCTTCGATATACCGTCCACTATCAGCCTGTCACCCTGTTCAAGACCGCTTGAGACAATGACACCGTCTCCCGAAAATCCGTCGACTGTCACATAAACCTTGCAGACTCTGTCCTGATCATTCACGATCCAGACATATCGTCCTGCCATATCCGTACGTATCGACGAAGAAGGAACAGTGATGGAAGCCGACGAGTTCTTGCTCATATATACTCTTGAAACCATGCCCGGCATAAGACCTGAAATTTTTCCGGCAGGCTTAAGAACGCAATCATATGTGTGAGAAAGCGCAGAGGCAGACACACCCTTGGATACCACCTTAAGCTGCACCCCTTTCAAACCAAGGGCAGGGACATCCATAAAAGCGCTCTGACCAGACTTCACATTGACAATCTCAGTTTCAGGAACAGGAATATGGATTTCAAGTGAAGAAAGGTCTATGATTTCTGCGAGGGGCTCTCCCATAGAAACCTCCATACCTTCGGTCACAAAGACTTTTGCCACAGTTCCGGCAAATGGAGATTTCACACTGCAATCCGCTAAAGCCTGCTCAGCAGACTCCGCCGAAGCCCTTGCCTTCGAAAGCTGAGTTTCGATGTCGACCATAGTCACGTCAGACACAGATCCGGTTCCGTGCACCTTCTGAAGTCTCTCGTAAGCATCTTCAGCCTGCTTCAAAGTTGCTTGAGCCATCTCGTATGCTCCAATGACAGTTGAAGATTCGATCTCAGCCACCACCTGATCTTTGACCACAGCGTCACCTTGCGACATATCGAATGTAGTCAACTGACCATTATGGCGAGGCGACAGAACAACTGTTCTAGACGCACGAACTTCACCAACATAGTGATCAAGACCCATATTCACCGCCTCACCAACAGAAAGCACACCGACAGATACCGGCTGCTTTACAGTCACAGTCGAGGTGTTGCGGCAGGAAACACAACACAAAACAGCTACTGATAGAAAAAGTACTCCTGAAAACTTTCTCATTTCTTTATATGATGTTATAAAAATATCAACAAAATTTAACTCATAAAAGTAGCAAGATTAATCCTATAATCCAAAAAAATAGTCAAAAAACGACTTTTTTCACATTTTTTTGAAATTTTTTCCAAAAAAGTTTGGAGGTTAAAAATTTTTGCCTACCTTTGCAATCCCGTTTGGGAAATATGCGGAAATAGCTCAGTTGGTAGAGCATAACCTTGCCAAGGTTAGGGTCGCGAGTTCGAGTCTCGTTTTCCGCTCCAAAAATCAAAATCAGGGTCATCTTCGGATGACCTTTATTTTGGAGAAACATCTACCTGACGAGGTATCCATCATATGCAGTCGCCCATTAGAGAGGCGGCTTTTTTATTTGACCAAAAGAACCCTGCTTTTTACGGCAGGGTTCTTTTGTATATTACAGAATCGGGAGAATCACTCTTGTCGGATACTTCCTGCCGACGTGGACCTTCTGATTTGCGACACGAGTCTTCGTCTGCTCGGACCAGACTCCAGGATAGTTGGAGTGGATGCTGTACTGAGGGAAGTCAGATGACGAGATGTCCACCCTGATGCGGCTTCCCGGCTGGAGTTCCCATACAATCGGAAGCATTTCGACAGTCACTTCCACAATCTCTCCCGGAGTGTACGTCTGACGGCTTCCAAGCTTGTTATCCCTGTATGCAAGAGTTGCGATACCTGTACGGATGTTATATGTGGTTCCATCTGCCCTCTCTTCGCTGACCTTCACAGTTACCGCAGTGTCTTCACAATCCGACGAGAACCACACCTTTGCAGTGAGAGGGCCTGAGATCATCAACGGCTTGTCCAAAGGCTCTGAAAGGAAGAAAAGGATGTCATCGCGATAACCTACCGGTTGCTGAAGGACGCTTCCCTTACGGATCTTAGAGCTGAACAAGGTTTCTCCACCCACTGATATGACAGGATCGGAAGGATCATACATATATGGCCAGAATCCCTTTCCTTTCGGCTGTTTCTGCGACAATGAGGATTCATCCTTACCAAGATAATATATCGCTTCCTCAGCTCCTTCTGCTGGCCATTGTTCCATATCAAGCCACTTGTCGGCACCTATTGCATAGACCTTCACCTCATGTTCAGGAATTCTCTGCTCCACAAGGAGGGTGTGGAGCCATTTAAGCCTGTCTGCATCTATATTCAAATCTTTGTCATGCTCTATTCCTTCAAGCTTCGGAGTGGTCTTGAAATCGTGGTCCCAACCTCCGACAATCAGACGGCTCTTTGCCTTGGTCTCCTCAGAAAGGAGTTCATAGCCCAGGAGTGTGCCCTCCATATGATGATCAAAATGTCCCGCAACCACTGTCACCGGCACATCGATTTTCGGAGGAATGCTCTTCAGAAGACCCCAGAATCCTTCGTGCCAGTAGCTGTCTGTATAGTCCGGATGGCTGATCCAATCTCGGTACCACGGAAGTTCCGCACCGAGACGGTCCACATCCATAGTGATCTGAGGCATATACCTCATCTCATTGTAATGGCGGGTGTCAGGAGAATCCGACTCAGGGACAGTGATAGGCTCCTTGGCGTTATCGATAGCCCAAGCGGTAAGTATATCCTGACGGAAAGCACCCGAAGAATAGGCCGACAGATGTCGGTCAACGCCGTAATGTTCCAGATATATACCTTTGACCTTTTCAGGCAGGACGTCTGCGACAATCCAGCTTGTCAAGCCCATATATGAACATCCCGTCAAGGCTATGCTGCTGCACCAAGGCGCATCCTGCAGCCACTGCAGGAGCGCGAGGCCGTCACCTCGTTCATATATATTCGGTTCATATGTACCTTCCGAACCTCCGGTTCCTCGGCAGCGCTGAATAAGGAAACCCATTCCCCTTTCTGCATATTTGCGATAGTTCGCAAAGAAATCTCCCGGCGGAAAGTTGAAATATGGCGTCCTGTACACAACCACCGGCCAAGGGCCTTCACCCTTCGGAAGATACAACTGTGTAACCATCTTATGACCGTCAGAGCTGAAAGTGACGGTGTCTATATAGACATATTCGTGGGTTGCGGGAATGTCATAGACGGCAGATCCCGGCTGCTGGGCAAAAGCCGCAACCGGGATGAGCGTGAGTATTATACTCAGGATATTTCTAATCATATGAATGATTGTTTAAGCTAACTATTCCTTACAGCATCTTACTGGGTTTGCACCACCGAAGTCTGTCACGTAGAGCATGTACATGCTTCTGTCTGTGTCGTCATCAATCACGAAGCACAGCGTACCGTAAGAGTCACCAGGTGTAACAGAATGGTATGATGCATGTTCTCCAACTCCGTAGAAGACACCGTTGGCCTTGCCGTAGTAACCTGTTGCCGGATACCAGATCACACTGTCAGAACCGAGGTAGCCAGACATATTCACACCCTTGTTTGTTGTGTCAAATGGGTTTGGAGTAATCTGGGTTCTTCCGACTGCCTTGTACCATATACCCTGCTCACCGCCGTCCGGGATACGCCATCCCGCAGGACAAGGGTCGTACATAGTCTTCTGAGCTGCCCAAAGGCCGTCGAAGTCATCCTCTTCATAAAGCCACTCATTGCTGTTGTTACCTCTGATGAGGGTAGTAGGGTTCTTGATGGCATATTCAACAGTACCGACTGTAGAAGTTGCCGCCTGAACAGTTGGGAACGAGATGGTAGACTTGGCCTCAACAACTGAGTTGATGCTTGATGATCCCATGAACGGATCCTTTCTACCCCACTGGTACATAAGACCGAGTGCACCGACATCACCAGGTGTTGCGCTTGTAGCTCCAAGGTTACGGTCCATCATAGTACCTGCATTGTTTCTGTAGACCTGCTCTGCCGGTTTGTCTGTCATCCAGATATGCCATGACCAGAGAATGGTACCGCTTGAATTCTTTGCAGCCACGAGGACGTTACCTTCACGGAAGGTGTCATTTGTCTTGATGTAGATCTTGCCGTCCTTGTACTGTGCACCCTTGATGAGGTTGCCTCTTGAAGGAGCTGTAGATGTACCGTATGTCTCCCAGAGTACATCAGCTGTTGACACTGTACCTACTGAAGTGGATGTGTTACCCTTCACTGCAGGGAAACTGTATGTACCGGCTGCTGACACAATGTACGAGTTTGCTGTACCTGCCGCAGAAAGATCTGTTGCATTTGCTGTACTGAAGCTGGTATCATAGCCTGTCACTGCATTTGTTCTGAACTCCCTAACATCGCTGTAGACTGTTCTGCCGTTGTTGATCACCTCTGTGAAGTAGTAGTATGTTGTCTCAGAATAAAGTCTGTCTACAACAAGAGTAAATGTGCTTCCGTTGAATGAAACCTTCGAAGCACTTCCTGAATAATTGTAGAGCGAGAGGTTGCTGTTAGTTCCATAATAAACCGAAACCTTGAGGTCAACTCCCTTACTGTCAATCACTCCATTGAATGTTGCAGAGAACTCTCCTACTGAAGCAAGCTCAAATGAAACGCCGTTTGACGCCATTGGAACTGTGATGACATAACCGTTTGAAAGAGTCAGGTAGACATAACTGTTGTCATAAGAAACTCCGCCGAACATAGAGTCACCCTGTTCTCCCTGTGGACCCTGAGCGCCTGTTGCCTGACCAAGATTTGTCCAAGTTGTGCCATTATCATAAGAAACGTACCAGTAGCCGCCTTCAATCTTCAGCTTAGGAGTCACTCCGTCCTTGCCGGCAGCACCGTTCTGGCCATTCTGACCTGGAGCTCCCTGAGCACCGTCCTGACCGTCCTGGCCTGTAACTCTTACCTTCTGTCCGTTGGCATCAAGAAGCCACTTGCCGTCTACTGTCCAATAGTATACGCCGTCAGTATCCTTGGCTACTCCTATGACAGGTGTTGAACCGTTCTGGCCGTTCTGGCCGTTCTGACCTGGAGCTCCCTGAGCTCCATCCTGACCGTCCTTACCATCCTTGCCATGATAGATGGTAATCTTTCCAGACTTGCTGAATGTGATTGTATATCCGATTTCCTCAGATCCCTCGTAAATCGGAGTAATGTCTGTCACAAAATCATTGTTCTGAAGAGCCTCCACGATAGTCTGAAGAGCACTGATGTTAGTGTTCATCTGCTCGCACATTGCCTGGAGAGCCTCAAATGCAGACCATGTAGGAACCTTGATCTGAGTTCCGTTACCGAGGGTGAAGATCACATAATCCTTGCTTGAAGAATAGTCCACATTGCTGAACATTGAATCTCCACCTACTCCTGGAGTACCCTGAGGTCCCTGAGCACCTGTCTCACCCTGTGGACCCTGAGGGCCCTGGTCACCTGTTGCCTGACCGAGCTTTGTCCATGTCTCGCCATTGTCATATGAGACATACCAATAGCCGTCCTGAATCTTCAGCTTAGGAGTTACTCCGTCCTGGCCATCCTGACCCGGAGTACCGTTCTGACCG
The DNA here is from genome assembly GCA_947367375.1 of uncultured Bacteroidales bacterium. Taxonomy (GTDB): domain Bacteria; phylum Bacteroidota; class Bacteroidia; order Bacteroidales; family UBA932; genus Cryptobacteroides. The sequence continues at coordinate 11,187 of CANBDZ010000018.1, forward strand.
TTCTGACCCGGAGTACCCTGAGCGCCATCCTGACCATCCTGGCCGTTTGCCCTTACTTTCTGGCCATCCTTATCAAGAAGCCACTTGCCATCCACTGTCCAGTAATATACACCGTCGGTATCCTTGGCAACACCTATGACTGGAGTGCTTCCGTCCTGACCGTCCTGACCATTCTGGCCTGGAGCACCGTCCTGACCATCCTGACCGTGGTAGATAGTCACCTTGCCGCTCTTGCTGAAAGTGATGACATAACCTACCTCTTCAGCACCCTCGTATATTGGAGAAATATCTGTAATGTAATCGTTATTCTGAAGGGCATTGACAATCACCTGAAGGGCCTCGATGTTCTCATTCATCTGCTCGCACATTGCCTGGAGAGCCTCAAATGCAGACCATGTAGGAACCTTGATCTGAGTTCCGTTGCCGAGGGTGAAGATCACATAATCCTTGCTTGAAGAATAGTCCACATTGCTGAACATTGAATCTCCACCTACTCCTGGAGTACCCTGAGGTCCCTGAGCACCTGTCTCACCCTGTGGACCCTGAGGGCCCTGGTCACCTGTTGCCTGACCGAGCTTTGTCCATGTCTCGCCATTGTCATATGAGACATACCAATAGCCGTCCTGAATCTTCAGCTTAGGAGTTACTCCGTCCTGGCCATCCTGACCCGGAGTACCGTTCTGACCGTTCTGACCCGGAGTACCCTGAGCGCCATCCTGACCATCCTGGCCGTTTGCCCTTACTTTCTGGCCATCCTTATCAAGAAGCCACTTGCCATCCACTGTCCAGTAATATACACCGTCGGTATCCTTGGCAACACCTATGACTGGAGTGCTTCCATCCTGACCGTCCTGACCATTCTGGCCTGGAGCACCGTCCTGACCATCCTGACCGTGGTAGATAGTCACCTTACCGCTCTTGCTGAAAGTGATGACATAACCTATCTCTTTCACTCCTTCATATATTGGAGAGATGTCTGTAATATAGTCATTGTTCTGAAGAGCATTGACAATCACCTGAAGAGCCTCGATGTTCTCATTCATCTGGTTGCACATTGCCTGGAGACCTTCAAATGCAGACCATGTAGGAACCTTGATCTGAGTTCCGTTGCCGAGGGTGAAGATCACATAATCCTTGCTCGAAGAGTAGTCAATGTCGCTGAACATAGAATCTCCTCCTACGCCCGGATTACCCTGAGGACCCTGAGGACCTGCCTCACCCTGAGGACCTTGCGGGCCTGTTTCACCCTGTGGTCCCTGATCTCCTGTTGCCTGACCGAGCTTAGTCCATGTCTTGCCGTTGTCATAAGACACATACCAGTAGCCGTCCTCGATCTTCAACTGAGGAGTGATGCCATCCTTGCCGTCAGCGCCGTTCTGACCTGGAGCGCCAGAAGTTCCGTTTCCGTCACCGCTGTTATCCGGATAAGATGCAGCCACCTTCTGACCGTTCTCGTCAAGAAGCCATGCACCGTTCACTGTCCAATAATATATGCCGTCAGAATCCTTGGCAACTCCTATAACAGGAGTGCTTCCGTCCTGGCCATCCTGACCGTCCTGGCCATCCTGGCCTGGTGCACCGTTCTGACCTGGAGCACCCGGAGCACCGTCCTGGCCGTCCTTACCATCCTTACCATGATATATGGTCACCTTACCTGACTTACTGAATGTGATGACATAGCCAATCTCTTCAGTTCCTTCATAGATAGGGTTGATGCTTGTTATATAGTCATTGTTCTGAAGAGCATTGACAATGGCCTGAAGAGCCTCGATGTTCTGGTTCATCTGCTCGCACTGTGCCTGAAGAGTCTCGTAAGCGTACCAAGTAGGAATCTTGATCTCTATTCCGTTACCGAGAACGAACACGACATAATCCTTGCTTGAAGAATAGTCAATGTCACTGAACATAGAGTCACCGCCGACACCCGGATTACCCTGAGGTCCCTGAGCACCTGTCTCTCCCTGTGGTCCCTGAGCACCTACAGAAGGGCCGAGCTTAGTCCAAGTCTTACCGTTGTCATATGACACATACCAATAGTCATCCTCAATCTTCAACTGTGGAGTAATGCCGTCCTTTCCGTCAGCGCCATCCTGGCCCGGAGCACCGTCCTGACCATCCTGACCTGGAGCGCCATCCTGGCCGTCCTGACCTGGAGCACCGTCCTGGCCGTCTGCTCCTGTAGCTCTGATCTTCTTGCCTTCGGCATCAAGAAGCCAGTCTCCGTTGAGAGTCCAATAGTACACTCCGTCCGAATCCTGCTCTACGCCGATGACAGGTGTCATGCCATCCTGACCTGGAGCACCGTCCTGACCCGGAGCGCCATCCTGACCTGGAGCACCATCCTTGCCGTCTTCACCATGATAGATGGTGATAGGATCGCTATACACAAAGCTGATGGTATAACCAATAACCTCTCCGTTGTTTGTAACAGGAGAAACATTGGTTATGTAATCATTCTTTTCCAAGGCATTAACCAAAGTCTGCAGCGCAGTGATGTTGGTGTTCATTTCCTTGCACAACTTCTCGAGAGCGGTCACACGCTTGTCCAGCGAATTGATATTTTCCCAAATATCAGTCGCATCGAACTTCTGACATCCGCCCAAAACGGCACAGAGTGCACAGATCAAAACAATAAATCTCTTCATGATAAGTAGTAAGTTTGTAGCAAAGTTAAAATATAAAACCGAGAAAAAATAACAAACGACACGGTTTTATTCTATTTTATGAGTGCTCTAATTCTGTCAGAAAGTTCTGTATTCTCATAAAAACCGACAAAATCTTCAGAATGAGGTCCCCAAGCAAATACAGGAAGCACGATTCCGTTGTGACCTTTCGTCGAGAAATTCACTTCTATCTTCTGCTTCTGAATGCTTCCTCCCAAGAGAGTCATACCTCCTGTTGCGTGGTCAGCCGTCACAATCACAAGTGTCTCTCCGTCCTTCTCAGCCCACTCGAGGACAATTCCGAGAGTACGGTCAAAGTCGAAGATCTCTTCCATTGTATGGCCTGCCTTGTTGTCGTGACCTCCGTCATCAATCATAGAACCTTCGATCATAAGGAAGAATCCATTCTTGTTGTCAAGAAGCTGGAGCGCCTTGGTCACAGATGCAGGAAGAAGATCTCCTCTATCAAGCGCCGGCTTCAGATCTTTTTCAGCCATAAGGGCCACTACAGGTCCTTGTTCTACTGCCATAAGCTCATCCTTTGTTGAGGCAAAAGAATATCCTTTCTTCTGGATTTCAGCGGTGAGATCTCTTCCGTCCTTTCTTTTCGTCCAGTACTTCTCACCTCCTCCCGAAAGGAAATACACTCCGCTTTCTGCCATCTGAGCCGCGATGTCCTCCTGACTGTTACGCGAGATGGAATGGCTGAAGAACACTGACGGAGTTGCATCATTCACACGGCAGGTCACTGCCGCTCCCGTTCTCTTGCCCTTCTCCATAGCCTCTTCTGCCAACGACTTGACAATCTCCGCATCCGGTGTCATTGAGATCATTCCGTTATTTGTCTTGTGGCCCGTAGCCAGAGCTGTTCCTGCAGCAGCCGAGTCTGTCACAAGCTTATTGGCGGAATATGTCCTCTGAAGTCCTGTCTTGCTGAAGTTATCCAGATTCAGTTTTCCACCGTTAGAGACCCACGCTGCACTGATCTGCTCAAGACCCATTCCGTCACCTATCATAAAGATGATGTTCTTGACCTTCCTGCCCTTAGGTTCTTCCACTGTCACCGTCTCATATGGCTGAAACATCGTGTACTTGTCGTCATCGGCAAAATTATTTACCGCGTATTTCGACCTGTCTCTGTCCTCCACCTGTGCAGATGCCATTAAGACACACCCGCACAACATGACCATTGATATAAGTATTCTTTTCATACGTCTATATATGCTAAATCCCCGGCTGGGCCGGGGATAACGATATTATCTTGAATATATTTACAGTGAAGTCTCGAACTCCTTGAGGAAGCGGAGGTCGTTCTCGAAATAGTTTCTGAGGTCGCGCACCTGCCACTTGAGCATTGCGATACGCTCTACACCCATTCCGAATGCAAAACCGCTGTACTTCTTGCTGTCGATGCCTGAAGCCTCGAGGACGTTAGGATCAACCATACCGCAACCCATGATCTCGAGCCAACCTGTACCCTTACAGATGTTACATCCCTTTCCACCACAGATGTTGCAGCTCACGTCGATCTCTGCAGATGGCTCTGTGAATGGGAAATATGAAGGACGCATACGGATCTGCGACTGAGCGCCGAACATCTCGCGAGCGAAGAGGAGGATAGCCTGCTTCATATCTGCGAATGTAACGTTCTCATCAATATAGAGTCCCTCTACCTGATGGAAGATACAGTGTGCACGCGCTGAAATGGCCTCATTACGGAAAACGCGTCCAGGACATACGATACGGATAGGGAGAGGCATCTTCTCCATCGCACGTACCTGTACTGAAGAGGTGTGGGTACGGAGGAGCACCGGATTGTCGCTGTCGTTGATGAAGAATGTGTCCTGCATCTCGCGGGCAGGGTGCTCAGGCGGGAAGTTGAGTGCCTCAAACACATGCCAGTCATCCTCAACCTCAGGACCTTCAGCAACATCGTAGCCGAACTTGCGGAAGATACCCACGATTTCCTCACGTGCGATAGACACCGGATGGCGTGAACCAAGACCTACAGGGTCACCTGGCATTGTATAGTCAAATGCAGCCGGAGCATCTGCTGCGCCCTCTGCAACTGTGTTCTTAAGCTCTTCAATCTTAGCCGCTGCTGTGTTCTTGAGGACATTAAGTTTCTGTCCGAACTCTCTCTTGAGCTCTGGAGCGACTGTTCTGAACTCATCGAAAAGGGCTGTAATCTCACCCTTCTTTCCGAGAAGACGCACACGCGCCTGCTCGATTTCCTGCTCTGTCTTGCAAGACAGGCCGGCGATTTCAGCCATCAAGGCTTCTATTCTTTCTCTCATATATGTTTAATTTTTTATTCTTCAGGATAACCTATCGCTATTGCGCAGTAAGGACGGAGACCTTCCTTGATTCCGAGAAGTTCAGACACGTATGCCTCAGCTTTCGGACCGTCCGGTTCTGCCTTGAAACGCACTCTGCCGTTGATGTGCACCCAGCAGCTGCAGAGATCCATTGCTGTCACTGCAAGCTGGATGAAAGTCGAAGATATGGCGCAGTTGTCCACCCAAAGGTCTGTCTTGGTCTCATCACCAAGCACCACGATGGCAGCCTGTGCTCCAGCCAGAAGACCCGAACCCGAGTCACGCATCTGCGAAAGTGCCTCAAGGGTGTCCTTGTCCTCTACAATCATAAAGCATGAGCTCTTGCTGTTGCGTGAAGACGGTGCAGTCTGGGCCACGCGTACGATTGCATCAAGTATTTCCTTGTCTACAGGCTTGTCAGAATACTTCCTGACGCTGTGCCTTTTTTCAATTACCTCTAAAAAATCCATATCTAAGTCTATATTATTTCTTTCCTTCAGCCTTTGCCCTGCGCTTTGCCCTCGCCTTCTGCTCTCTCGCCGCACCTGTCTTCAGATAGGCAGCCCATTGCTCGTCTGTAAATATTGTCCTGTAAGTGGAATCTATGCGTTCCATCCATTTGTCACGCACATCCACATAAAGGGAAGTGTTCGAAACCTTTGCCGCCTGAAGCTTTGCGTACTCATCCATGATTGCGGGAAGATCGTGCTTCAAAGTGGAGTCCACATAGAAGGTCTGCCAGTCCTCAAGTTCAAGGAGTCTCTGGAGTCTGTCAGCTTCCTGCTCAGCCTGCTCATAGACATCAGGCTGCTGAGGAGGCTGCTGTGCAGACATTACAGAAGCGCTCATCAGGAAGAAAAGGAGTGAAAAAACGACCTTATACAGTTTCATATCACCAAAGTTTTTCGAATACGGTCTAAAAAACAACCGATTTTTTTGTTAAATTTGCAAGATAAGGCGCCATCCGTACAGGAATGGCAAAAACGACACAAAAGTAATTAATAATAATAAAAGAACAAAATGAGAAGACTTTCAAAAGCCCTCCTTATCTCCGCGGTTGCCATGATCGGAATCGGCAGCATCGAGAGCCAGGCCTGCACAAACGTCCTTGTGACCAGAGGCGCAAGCGTTGACGGCTCGAATATGATTTCATATGCGGCTGACTCACACGGCCTTTTCGGAGAACTTTATTATGCTCCTGCAGGTATCTGGAATGCCGGTGACCTGCGCAAAGTGTACGAATGGGACACTGGAAAATACCTTGGAGAGATTCCTCAGGCAGCAATAACATACCAGCGAGTAGGAAATATGAACGAGCACCAGCTCATCATCGCTGAAACAACTTATGGCGGACGCCACGAGCTCGAGGATCCTAAGGGTATCATGGACTACGGTTCACTCATCTACATCGCCCTTGAAAGAGCGAAGACAGCACGCGAAGCCATCGACGTGATCGTAGATCTCGCAAACACCTACGGCTACTACTCAAGCGGTGAGTCTTTCTCTATCGCGGACAAGGATGAAGTCTGGGTTATGGATCTCATAGGAAAGGGTCCGGACAACAAGGGTATCGTATGGGTTGCCCGCAGAGTTCCTGACGGCTACATCTGCGCTCATGCAAACCAGGCACGCATCAGCACCTTCCCACAGAACGACCCTGAGAACTGTATCTATGCTCCGGACGTGATCACTTTTGCACGCGAGAAAGGCTATTTCAGCGGTGAAGACAAGGATTTCAGCTTCTGCGACGCTTATGCACCGCTCGATTTCAGCGGAATGAGAGGCTGCGAAGCACGAGCATGGTCGGCATTCAACATCCTCTGCGACGGAAAGTTCACCTTCGAGGACGAGAACGGCAACATCGTGACCAAGGATGCATATGACTACATCGAGTACGCTATGGGCCACGACAAGACCAAGAGATTCCCATTGTGGGTAAAGCCGGCAGAGAAGATTTCTGTAAAGGACGTTGCTGACGTAATGCGTGACCACTACGAAGGCACACCGATGGATATGACAACCGACATCGGAGCAGGCGGAAACGCCCTCCCTTACAGATGGAGACCTATGGGCTTCGAGTACGAAGGAAAGTCATATGTAAACGAGAGAGCGATCGCAACCCAGCAGACTGGTTTCTGGTTCGTAGGACAGAACAGAAAAGACCTTCCTGACATGATTGGAGGCATTATCTGGTTCGGCTGTGATGATGCAGCGACATCTTACCTGACTCCTATCTACACATCAACATACGAGATTCCGGAGTCATTCCGCGAGGGTAACGGAAATATGCTTAAATACTCTCCTACCTCAGCATTCTGGATGACAAACCGTGTTGCCAACGCCTGTTACAAGGCCTACAACATCATGTTCCCTACAGTGGACGCAGAGATCGACGCATGGGAGCTTGCAATGATGGAGGAAGTGAAGAAGGCTGATAAGGAAGCGCTCGAACTTTACAAGGCGGCGAAGATCAAACCACGCAGAATGATCGCACGCAACGACAAGTCTTACAAGATCGTGGATCCTTACAAAGACGTACGCGAATATCTCACCGAGTTCTCTGTAAGCAATGCGCAGAAGATTTTTGACAAGTGGGTAGCTTTGGAAGAACTCTTGCTTGTGAAATTCATCGACGGCAACGTAAAGGCTCAGAATGAAGACGGAAGCTTCAAGACAAACGGTCACACCGACCACATTCCTGACGGAATCACACAGCCGGGCTACACTGACAAGTGGAAAGAGGCTGTAGCAAAAGACCACGGCGAAGTTATAATCGAAAAATGACAATAAGAAGGCTGATATTGACACTTATCCTGATGACGGCAGTTGTCTGTGTACGAGCACAGACGGCTGCCGTTTACGGTACGGTGTCTGAGGCCGGATCCGGAAAGCCGATAGCTGGTGCAGTCCTGTCCATAGGAGATGACTATCTCTGGACAGTTGCAGACAACGAAGGACGCTATGTCTTCGACAAGGTCCAGAAAGGAGAGCATGTCATTACGGCCTCTTGCCTGGGCTATGTTTCGGCATCCATTACAATAGACATTGAAAAGGACATCGCTGACCTGAACTTCATCCTTCATGAGAGTTCGCTTGCCCTGGATGAGGTTGTGGTCACCGCTCAGAAAGCAAAAGACGGTCTGAACACATCCCATAGTCTGGGAAGAGATGCACTGAACCATCTCCAGCTGTCGAATATGACCGACGTCGCTGCTCTCCTTCCGGGAGGAAAGACCTCCAACCCTGACCTTACTGAAAAGAACGCATTCTCGATCCGCGAGGGTGGATCTGCAGATGGTAATGCCTCTTTCGGTACAGCAGTGGAAGTGGACGGAGTGAGACTTGGCAACAATGCCTCATTCGGCCAGATGGGCGGAGTGGACACAAGAAGCATAGCAGTCGAAAACATCGAATCCATCGAAGTCATCACCGGTGTACCTTCTGCCGAGTACGGAGACCTCAACTCAGGAATGGTGAGGATCAACACCCGCAAAGGACGTACACCTGTAAACGTAACCTTCACCGTCAATCCGAGAACTTATCAGACCTCTGTCTCGAAAGGTATTGCGCTTGACGAGGATAACGGCGTGCTGAACATCAGCGGTGAATGGGCACGTGCCGTCAAGAAACTCATATCACCTTATGAGTCCTACACGAGGACAGGCTTTACCGCAAACTATAGCAACACCTTCAGGAAGGTGCTCAGATTCGAAGCCGGTTTCACAGGAAACATCGGTGGAATGGACACAAAAGACGATCCCGACGCCTTCACAGGCGAGTTCAGGAAGGAACGTGACAATGTGTTCAGGGGCAACACCTCCCTTACCTGGATGTTGAACAGGTCCTGGGTGACCAACCTGAAATTCGACGCTTCAGTAAACTTCAACGACAACCTGTCAAGGTACCACAAATACGAATCCTTCGCATCCAACCAGCCTGCGGTGCATTCGCAGATGGAAGGTTACTTCCTTGCGGACAGACTGCCTCTGACCTATTTCTCAGACCAGATCATCGACTCCAAGGAACTGGACATCGCCGCCTCCCTCAAGTACAACTGGCACAAGAGATGGGACGACATCAAGAGTTCCCTCAAGGCCGGAATCCAGTGGAAGGCAAACGGCAATGTCGGCCAGGGCGAGTATTACGAGGATCCGTCGCTTGCGGCGAACGGCTACAGACCGAGACCTTACACAGACTATCCTTTCATGCATAACTTCTCAGCCTATGCCGAGGAGCTTCTTGCCCTGCCGATAGCCGGCACAAAGCTGGAACTCACCACGGGTCTGAGACTTGAAAACGTGTACATAAAGAACTCTCTGTACGGCAACAAGACCACCCTGTCGCCACGTCTGAACGCCAAATGGCAGCTGACAGACGCCCTGGCGGTAAGAGGAGGTTGGGGTGTGACAGAGAAACTCCCGTCATATTACATCCTGTATCCTAAACAGGAGTACAGGGACATCCAGACCTTCGGCTTCTCGCACGGTGGTCAGACCAGTTACATTTATTACACCCAGCCATATACGACAGTGTACAACCCTGAGCTCAAGTGGCAGCGCAATTACACCTCCGAGCTGGGTATCGACCTTGCTGCAGGGGACTTCAGCGTGTCTATCGTAGGATTCCGCAACCTTACCAAGGGCCCGTACAATTTCCTGAACATCTATGATCCGTATTCTTACAACATCCTCCAGCGTCCTGAGGGCTTCCAGATGCCTTCCGATCCTCAACTTAAAGTGGACAGTCAGACAGGAATAGTGTACGTGCGCGGATCGCAGGACGAGTACTGGACTCCTATGGACATAAAGGTAACAGACAGGACCTTTGCGAAGTCATCGAAACAGAACAACAGTGCCGACGTCCTGAGGACGGGAGCGGAGCTTGTGGTGGAATTCCCTGAAATACAGCCGCTTCGCACAACATTCAGGTTCGACGCCTCGTATATATATACAAAATTCCTGAACGAGCAGCTTTCGGCGTACTACCAAAACGGCTGGTCGCACACCTCGTTGCCTGACCGATCATATCAATATGTCGGTATATATGCCAACGGCGGAGGTAACCGCACCGTCGCGAACGGTAAGATCACACACAACCTCGACGCCAACCTTACTGCGATCACGCACATCCCTCAGGCGAGGATCATCATCACCTGCCGCCTGGAGATGTCACTGCTTCGCCGAAGCCGCAACCTTTCCGAATATGAAGGAAAGGAATATGCGTTCAATGTGTCTGAGACAGACAACAAGCCTACAGGCGGAAGCATCTATGGAGGCGATTCCTACACAGCCGTATATCCTGTGTCATATATGGACCTCGACGGAAACGTCCGTCCTTTCACCGCCGCCGAAGCGGCCGACCCGGCATTTGCGAACCTGATCCTCAAGTCCGCAAACGCCCACACCTTCGCCCTCGACGGCTACGGAGCATATATGTCGGCCAACCTGAGCATAACAAAGGAGATAGGAGACAATGTCTCGCTGTCTTTCTTTGCAAACAATTTTACAAACTCAAGACCTTATGTCAAGTCCATTGCAACAGGTGTGGGAGCGATCTTCACTCCAGCATTCTACTACGGACTTACATGCCGTCTGAAATTCCAGTAAGCAGCTGATGAAGAGATTCATATACATATTGATCCTTGTTCTCTTGACTGCCTCCTGCACAAACTTGAGGCAGGAGAATCCTTATGCTGATGACCTGCACACGCTGACCGTAAGGGCTGAGTGGCCTTCGCAGGAGCATCAGAAAAGCGGTCTGGAAGTAAGAGTGGAGGAGATGAACATCGGCAGCAGGTATGTTTCGCACACCGATTCAGAGGGCTGCGCGATCTTCGTCATCCCTGACGGACTCTACCGCATAACCATAAGCGGAAGAGAGGATGCGAATGTGTTCAACGGCTCGGCCGACAAGATAGTTCTTGCAGGAAACGACCTGGAGACTTCACTGAAACTCTCCGTTTCCAAGGCCGGCAGCATAGTCATAAAGGAGATCTACTGCGGAGGATGCAAGAAGCTGCCTGAGGAAGGCAACTACCAGACCGACCAGTACATCATCCTGCACAACAACGACTACACTGTGCAGTACCTCGACAGTCTGTGCTTCGGCACCCTTGCTCCATACAGGTCGACAGGCAGCAATCCGTGGGGAATCCTTCCGGATTTCGTTCCGATTGTGCAGGCTGTGTGGCAGTTCCCGGGTGACGGAGACGACTTCCCTCTCCAGCCGGGCGAGGATGCCGTGCTCTGTCTGCGTGGAGCCATAGACCATGCGGCACAGTACCCGCTTTCTGTAAACCTGAACAAGCCTGACTATTTTGTCTGCTACAACCCGACATACTTCTCAAACACCAGCTCCCATCCTGCCCCTGGTGATCTAATCTCTCAGGACAGATACCTTGATGTGGTAGTAAAGACAGGAAAGGCCAATGCCTACGCTATGTCCATCCAGTCACCTGCAGTGGTGATCTTCCGCAGCCAGGGAGTCAGCATACACGATTTCGTGGATGTCGCTGACAACATAACCCCTGTACCGGGAAGCAGCGTGGATAATGTAGTGAAGGTACCGTACGAATGGATCCTTGACGCTGTAGAAGTGTTCGAAGGCAGTTCTTCCAACAACCAGAAGCGCCTCCAGCCTTCTGTGGATGCCGGTTATGTAATGCTTTCAGACACCTTCCTCGGCCACAGCCTTATAAGAATGGTGGATGAAGAGGCAACGGCTGCCTCAGGCTACGAAATACTCAGGGATTCAAACAACTCCCTCAACGATTTTTACGAATCCGAAAAACAGTCACTGCATGAATAAGGTAAGATACATACTGATTCTCTTCCTGCTCGTGACAGGACTGGCTGCTTCGGCGCAGACTGCGACGGAGCAGTGGAGCCGTGCGAAGACCTACGAGCAGGTGCTGAGGGATAATCTATGGAACGGATCGCAGAACATCAACGGAGTACGCCAGGACAGCACATCCCGTTCACACGCAGGCTTCTTCGGAAAATATGAGGGAGGTCAGATGCATGACACCTGGCAGGCCGAGCAGAGCTGGAGCGCAGGAGCGGCGACTGCTAGCGTAAAACATATAGAAAATATGTCCCTGAAAGGTTCCTTCTCGTTCACCCAGACCGAAGGATATGGAATGTGCGGCTCGATGTTCATAAAGCCGGGCTTCTACCCTGTGGATGTGCTGGAGTTCACCCCTGGCCGCAAGACCCTCCAGACCTACAGCTTTGACGGAGGCATATCCTACGACATAGCCCCATCCTGGAGGATAGGAGCCTTGATGGATTTCGAGTCATCCAACATAGCCAAACGCAAAGACCTCAGACACAGCAACTGGCGTCTGGACATGAAGGTCACTCCGGGAATAATGTACCACTCAGGAGACTTCGCGGCAGGTGTTGTTTACCTGTTCCGCAAGACATCGGAGACCGTGGACGCAGCCCAGGTCGGAACATCCGAATCATCCTACTACGCATTCCTGGACAAGGGACAGATGTTCGGAGTACATTCCATCTGGACTGGCAACGGCCTGCACCTTGACGAAGATGGCGTGAACGGATTCCCTGTGAAGGATTTCAGCAACGGAGCAGCTGTGCAGGTGCAGTACAAGGGCTTCTTTGCAGAGGCCGAGTACAGCCACACATCTGGAACCATCGGCGAAAAAGAATATATATGGTTCCGTTTCCCTGCCGACTCTTTCAAGACCCGCCTTGCCTACAGACTCGCCACCGGAAAGGCAACACACTACGCAAGACTCGTACTTGATTGGAACGGAAGGGAACTCAACGAGAGTATCCTCGAGAAAGTGACGTCCAACGGTATATCTACAGTCATAAACCACGGAAGCAACAGGATAGCCACAGAAAAAGGCTTCACCTTAGATCCTGAATATGAATATATTACCGATAAGGTTGAGGTGCTCGCCAAGGCTCACTTAGGGATAGATAAGGATATAGCTTCGCAGATATATCCATATATACATACACAGAGCGTCACCACCTACGGCGCCAACGCCCGCGTAAAAGCATTCACCGGCCCTTGGACCTTTACGGCCGAAGCCGGCTACTGCGGAGGCCGCACATCTGAGGATTCGTGGATGGTCGGTGAACAGACCGGAGTGCAGACGGCACCATACAGACTTCAGGACTGGTACGACAGACAGATGGAGTTCAAGACAGCTTCACGCCTGCTTGCCGGTCTGTCAGCACGCTACGACATCGCACGCGGCATTTACACAGAACTTTCGGGTGAATGGATGCACGGATTCGACCTCAAGTACCTGGCTGGTCCGGACAGATTCAGCACCACCCTCACCATCGGATATGACTTCTGATGTGAAAACATATAAACGTATAAAATATAAACAGATAAAAATATGAAACGCTTCTTCCCCATCATCGCAGCGCTTGCACTTGCAGCCTGCCAGCAGACCGTAGAGCCACAGACAGCTCCCGGTAAAATACAGGTAGAACCGGTAATCACCAAGGCAACAGAAGTGAACTTCGAAGCGGGTGACAACATCGGTTTCACAATGTCGAAAGTAAACGCGACAGACAAATATGCGGACAACGTCCTCCTGACCTTTGACGGCAACGTCTTCTCAGGAGACCTTATGTGGTATGCCGACGCCTATTCCGAGGCTGATGTGTATGCATATTACCCTTACTCCGAAAACGGCACACCGACCGCATACGGAGCATATGAAGACCAGACAGACGGCATAGGCAAGGCAGACCTTATGGTAGCCGCAAAGAAGGGAGTTCTTCCTTCACCTAACGCAATCACAATGGTCTTCAAGCATATGATGACTAAAATCGTTGTGAATGTAGACAACCAGTCAGGTGCTGAAATTACAGGACTTGAGATCGGCGGCAGCCCACTCATCACAGGCCTCGATATTGCTGAAATGGCATTTACTCCATATGAAGGTGATGTCATTGAAGAAATGCCTGTAATCAAGGCTTACCAGGCTCAGGCCGGCAAGCAGTGGCAGGCCATCATCATCCCTGGAAAGATGAAACTCGAACTTGCAATAAACCTTTCTAACGGCAAGAAGATTACCCAGCCTCTCGCCGAGATGACTCTCAAGTCAGGCGGACAGTACACTATCAACGCCCGCCTCCTCCAGGACAATATGCTCGTAAGCGCTTCAGGCGAGATCGAGAACTGGACAGACGAGGGTGAAATCGGTTTTGAAGGTGAGGGCACTACTGAAGACCTCCCTGTCGAGTTCACTGAGTACGAAGGCTATTTCGTCTATGACGGAGTGGAGTACAAGACCGTGACTCTCGCAGACGGCAACACGTGGATGGCGGAGAACCTCCGTTTCATCCCTCGCGGACGCACTGTTTCAAGCGACCCTACAGAGGACGCAGGAATATGGTATCCTGCCGCCAATGCTGACAAGGTTGCCGATCCTGCACTTGCAGAGAGCCTCGGTCTGCTCTATGATGCCGCTACAGCTTTCGGAGTTGAGGCTGTCACACCTGACAACGCCGCTTCATTTGAAGGTACACAGGGCATCTGCCCTTCGGGCTGGCATATTCCTACTGTTGCAGAAATGACCGGACTTGTAGGCCACTGCACCAACAACGAGCTGACCAACACTGAAGCGCCTTACTATGACGCAGCCATCAAGGGAGCAAGCCTCACAGCACTTGCTGAAGCTGGTTGGCCTTGGCAGTTCTCAAGCATGAGAAACAAGACCAGCGTGACCGGTAAGGGCAGCTACACAGTGACTGAATATGAAGGTACATACGGAATCATGTCCTACCTCATCGGCTCGTCGTGGTACATCACCAAGACCAATGACGAAGGCGCTATGACAAATATTCAGTACTACTACCTTATGCCTACACGCAATGCTTCAAACGACAAAGTGGCTGTAGCCTACGGCAACTTCCTCGCCGGAGCCTCCCTCCGTTGTATAAAGAATAAAGAATAACATATGAACAAAAGATCTACCATACTCAGAAACTGGCCTAAGTACCTCCTCCAGTGGGGAGTACTCGCCGCCATCATATTATTCATGACAGGGCTGATCTCATCCGAGAAGGCTGTCGATCCCGAGGCATACTGCCCTATGGGAGGCCTCCAAGCCCTTGCCACCTACCTTGCAAACAACAGTCTCCCGTGCAGCATGTCATCACTTCAGGTGATGATGGGTATTGTCCTCGTCGCTGCCGTAGTACTGTTCAGCAAGCTTTTCTGCGCCTACATCTGTCCGGTCGGAACAGTGCAGGACCTGATAAGAAAACTGCGTGACGCTCTGCACATCAAGAGTGTCAAGGTACGCAACGGCTCAGCCATCGACAAGTTCTTCCGCATCGTGAAGTACGCACTCGTGTTCTGGATCTTCTATATGACCGTGAACGCAAGCGAACTTTTCTGCAAGAATCTTGACCCATATTATGCAGTCGCTACCGGATTCAAGGGAGAAATCACCCTCTGGATGTCCATTGTGACAGTCAGCCTCACCGTTGTCGGAAGCTTTGTGATAGACATGTTCTGGTGCCGCTACATCTGTCCGCTCGGAGCGATCTCCAACTCCCTGAAGTTCTGGGTGTGGATCGGCGTCCTGTTCGGACTTTACTATGTAGCTGACGTACTCGGTGCAGGCATCCCTTGGCCTGTACTCCTTGGAGCCTTCTGCATCATCGGCTACCTGCTGGAGATCTTCCACTCGAAGCCGAAACTCCAGCTTCTCCATATCACTAAGGAAGACGGTGCCTGCAACAACTGCGGACTCTGTAACAAGAAGTGTCCTTACCATATCGACGTGAGATCGTGCCACACCGGCAAGCTCGTCCACGTGGACTGTACCCTTTGCGGAGAGTGCGTGGCAGCCTGCTCGACAAGTGCGTTGAACATAGGCATCAGCAAGCCTCGCAAGAGCAAGCTCTGGAAGATCCTCCCTCCTGTACTGACCGTGGCTCTTATCGCATTCGGAATGTGGGCCGGAGGAAAGTTCGAGCTTCCTACCATCGACATGGAATGGGGAATCGAGAAGGTGGCTGAAGACGGCACCGTAACTCAGCTCGTAAATCCAGATGCTCTCCAGACAGCAAGGATCGACGGACTCCGCTCAGT
>CANBDZ010000019.1 GCA_947367375.1 uncultured Bacteroidales bacterium
CCACAATGCGGGTTAAGGCCGAGAACGGCAATCTTCGGAGCATCGATTCCGAAATCTCTCTGAAGCGAGCGCTTCATGAGACGAAGTTTTGTCAGAATCTTCTCTGCTGTGACTTTTGTCGGCACATCCTTGAGAGGAATATGACCTGTAACAACTCCAACTCTCAACTGTCCGCTTACCATGAACATCACTGCATCGTCCACTCCGAACTGTTTCTCAAGATACTCTGTGTGACCGGTGTAGCCGAAGCCCTCACCTGCCATTGCTCTCTTGTTGATCGGTGCAGTAACAAGAACGTCAATATATCCTTCTCTGATGTCCTCAACTGCCCTTTCAAGAGCTGTAACCGCTGATTTTGCAGACTCAGGTGTCGGCTGTCCCGGCTCGACAAAAACGTTCTCCGGAAGACAGTTCACGATGTTCACTCTCTTGTGATGGATATCCTTTGCAGAGGTGATCACGTGAGTGTTGATCTGCTCGATGTTGTGTATCTGTTTCTTATAGAATCCGAATATCTTTGATGAGCCATAGATCACAGGTGTGCAGATGTCGAGAATTCTCTCGTCAGCCAGCGCCTTGATGATAACTTCGTAGCTGATGCCGTTTCCGTCACCCTGAGTTATGCCCACAACAAGTTTTCTTGCCATAACTTCTCGTATTTATATTTTTTGAACTTACAAATATAGTGAAAGTGTTTTGATTTTGCGAAACATTTAGTAGATTTGCCTTAGTATGGCACAAAGGAACTTAGATATGGAGATTCAGTTTCTTCCGGGAGTGGGTCCGAAGAGGGCTGCACTGCTGAAGAAAGAGCTCGCGGTCGGAACGATAGGCGAGCTGCTGAGGCTGTACCCTTTCCGCTATATGGACAAGAGTTCCTTCATCAGGATTGCAGACGCAAGGCCGGACATGGCCTACATCCAGATCAAGGCTACTGTCCAGAGGGTGGAAGTCATTGACAAGAAACGCCTTAGCGTCTGGGTGTCAGACGGTTCCGGAGAGGTGGAGCTGGTCTTCTTCAAGGGCATCAAATGGATGTTCGAGAAGCTGAAGCCGGGTCATGAGTTTGTGTTCTTCGGCAAGCCGACGGCTTTCAACGGAAGGATAAACATCGTGCATCCTGAAGTTGATGCGGTGTCGGCGGAAAGCAGGAACCAGAGCCAGCAGACAGGAGTCGGAGCCACAATGACCGGAGTCTATCCGAGCACAGAAAAGCTCAAGACCGGAGGCATCACAGGAAAGGTGATGAACAAGCTTATGGAGGCAGCTCTGAACAAGGGACTTCCATTTGTCGAAGAGTCGATGCCGGAAGATCTGATGAGGCAGTACGGACTTGCACCCCTACATTTCGCACTCAGAAACATTCATTTTCCAAAGGATATGATCTCGCTTGAAAAGGCGAAATACAGACTGAAGTTCGAAGAACTTTTCTATCTTCAGCTGTCGCTTCTCAAGCAGAAATATGTACGCAGCCGCTCGGAGCAGGGCATCGCCATGCCTCGCGTAGGCGAGGCGTTCAACCGCTGCTACGAGGCTCTCCCCTTCCCGCTGACCGGAGCCCAGAAGAGGGTCATCACAGAAATACGAGGGGACATGAAGAGCGGCCACCAGATGAACCGCCTGCTTCAGGGAGATGTGGGAAGCGGAAAGACAATGGTCGCCGTACTCACAGCGCTGATCGCGATCGGCAACGGCTACCAGGCCTGCATCATGGCTCCCACCGAAGTCCTCGCACAACAGCATTATAAGAATATACAGAAGTTCCTCGCGCCTACCGGCGTCAAGTCGGCCCTTCTGACAGGAAGCAGCAAGACCTCCGAAAGACGAGAGGTGCACCAGGGACTTGAAGATGGAAGCATAGGGATAATCGTGGGAACACACGCCCTTATCGAGGATAATGTAGTGTTCCGCAATCTCGGCCTTGCAATCATCGACGAGCAGCACCGTTTCGGTGTGGAGCAGAGGTCAAAGCTGTGGAGGAAAGCCGTCTGCGGCGCACCTCCGCACGTGCTGGTAATGACAGCCACACCTATCCCAAGAACCTTGGCAATGACCCTTTACGGCGACCTCGACGTGTCAGTCATAGACGAGCTTCCACCGGGAAGAAAGCCAGTCCAGACCATTCATGCTACAGAAGGCAAGAGGCCTGCACTTTACAAGTTCATGAAAGACCAGATCGCCCTCGGAAGACAGGTGTTCGTGGTCTACCCTCTCATCAACGAGACAGAAAAACTTGACTATCAGAGTCTTGAAGCGGGAGCTGAGGACATAATGAACAAGTTCCCTTATCCGGATTACACAACAGCCGTCGTACACGGAAAGCAGCTGAATGATGTCAAGAAATTCAATATGGACGCATTTGCAGCAGGACGTGCAAACATTCTGGTTGCAACATCCGTTATCGAGGTAGGAGTCGATGTGCCAAACGCCTCAGTAATGGTTATCGAAAGCGCCGAAAGATTCGGACTCAGCCAGTTGCACCAGCTGCGAGGCCGAGTAGGACGAGGCAGCGAGAAGTCTTACTGCGTGCTGATGACAGGTCACAAGCTGAGCAAGGAATCACGACACAGGATCGAACTTATGTGTGCAACGGAAAACGGTTTTGAACTTGCGGAAGAGGACATGAAGATGCGCGGCCCGGGAGACCTGGAAGGCACACAGCAGAGCGGTCTGCCTATAAACCTGAACATAGCCTCACTGGCAAAGGACGGCATCATCCTGAACACAGCACGAGAGGCGGCTGACGCAGTCCTCCGCGAGGACCCGACCTTGACATCGGACCGCAATCAGCTGCTCCGCAAGGAACTCCGAAAGGAAAAATACCAGATAAAAGACTACAGCAAAATCAGTTAACAACACGATATGGTTACGGAACTACTCCAGAAATACATCTGGCTCGTCCAGACCTTCATCCGCGCCGGCGAGCGCGGCCTCAGCCTCGAGGAGATCTCCGACAAATGGGAATCACGTTTCGACAGCGAGTATCCTCGCCGCACCTTCAATAACCACCGCGACGCTGTGGAAGAAGTGTTCGGCATCAGGATAAGCTGCAACAGAAGCACCAACCGCTACTTCATCAGCGGCTCGGAAGATGTTTCCGATGAGAACGCGGAGACAGCCTGGCTCATCAACACCTTCACTGTCAACAACATGCTCACCCTGGGCAAAGAACGCCTTTTAGGAAGAATTTCAGTGGAGAACATCCCGTCCGGCCAGCGCCACCTTACATCCATCATGGATGCCATGACAGCAGGCAGCGAGATACGCATATCCTACCAGAAATATACAAGCGAAAAAGCCTCAGAGTACACCCTGCGTCCATACGCGGTAAAGGAAGTGTCAAAGCGTTGGTATATAATCGCTTACTGCGTGGAAAGAGACGCTCTCAGAGTCTATGGACTCGACCGTATCGCCTCGCTTGAAATCACAGACAGAACCTTCAAGATGCCGGACAGCTTCGACATCGACGAACTGTTTGCAACCAGCTTCGGCATCTATCTCCCTGAAGGCCCCGGAAAGACCATCACCTTCCGCACCAGTCTCACAGAAGCGCGCTATCTCCGTGATCTTCCTCTGCACGAAAGCCAGAAAGAGATCAAAGCAGATGGCAATTCAGTGACATTCAGCATATTCGCCCATCCGAACAAGGCTCTGATCATGGAGCTATGCAAGCATGGAAGCGCGTTGGAAGTGCTGACACCGGCAGAGGTACGCGACGCCGTCGCCGCCGAACTGAGGAAGGCGGCCGATATGTACAGCAAGCCGTAGGCGACGCGGATATATCTATAAATATACCATATATAAATAAAGAAAAATTATGGCCAACGAACAGAACAGTCCAATCAAGACCATCATCAAAATCGGATGCGCCGCAGCTGTCATCGCTGTCGCATCATTAAGCATTTCTTCAATAATGGCAAACAAGAAAACCGTACTCACCAAGGAAGGACACATCGCCAAAAGCGAGATAGTCATCGAAAACGGCGTAATGACTCCTGAAGCACTTCTGGCTTTCGGAAGAATGTCAGATCCTCAGGTCAGCCCTGACGGAAAGCACATCCTTTACGGAGTAAGCTACACCTCGACAGCAGAAAACAGAAGTGTGCGCAGTCTTTACATATGCAATATTGACGGATCTGACAATCAGATCATTACAGAGTTCGGAAAGAGCATCAACAATGCAAGATGGAGCAATGACGGCAAACACATCGTCTTCCTTGCAGGAGGCCAGATGTACACAGCGCGCATAACTCACGGAAAGAACGGCTGGGCTCTCAAGAGCATCAAGCAGATCAGCGACGTACCAGCAGGCATCGGCGAGTTCAAGCTGTCACCTGACCAGAAGAAGGTGATGTATATATCATATGTAAAGAGCAATGTAAAATCTCCTTCAGACTGCTACGAGGACCTGGACAAGGCCACAGCCTACACTACAGATGACCTTATGTACAGGCATTGGGATCACACTGTAATGGAGATCCCTCACACTTTCGTGGCAGACTTCAGCTTCACAGGAGAACTCGGCAAGGGAACTGACATCCTCGCCGGCGAGAAGGAGTTTTATGAACTTCCTACAGAGCCGTTCGGCGGACTCGAGCAGCTCGCATGGAGCCCTGACAGCAAGTTCATCGCATATTCATGCCGCAAGCTCGCGGGCAAGAAGTACGCATTCTCGACAAACACAGAGATCTACATATATAATGTAGAGACCGGCGCGACAGACGTTATCGACATGAAGGGCGGCTACGACACTGATCCTGTCTGGAGTCCTGACGGTTCGAAGATCTGCTGGATCAGCATGGAACGCGACGGATACGAGGCTGACAAACAGAGGCTTATGGTGGCTGACGTCTCTATATCGAATGATGGAACACCTGTTGTATCAGACATAAAAGACCTTACAGCTGACTTTAAGTATAACGTATCTGGTCCTGTATGGTCAGCCGATTCAAAGAGCATCTACTTCGCTGCACTTGCAGAAGGCCTTCAGGGAATATTCAAGGCCGGAGCAGAAGGAGGCATCGAACGCCTCACAGGCGATGACATGTGGTACGACTTCGGTTCACCGTTCCATATCACCGAGAACGAACAGGGAACGACCCTCTACACCACATGGTGCAGCATGGACTTCCCTACCGAACTGGTAGCTGTAAAACTTGATGCGGACGGGACTGAATACACTCAGATCACCCACGAAAACGAGCACATCCTCTCACAGCTCGCTGAGCACGAGACTGAGGCAAGATGGCTCAAGACAGTTGACGGAAAAGACATGCTCACATGGGTACTCTACCCTCCTCAGTTCGATCCTTCAAAGACCTATCCGGCAATCACAATCTGCCTCGGAGGCCCTCAGGGCACACTCAGCCAGGGATGGTCATACAGATGGAACTACCGCCTGATGGCTGCTCAGGGCTATGTAGTCGTGCTTCCTAACAGACGCGGAACAACAGCCTTCGGTCAGGAGTGGACAGAGCAGATTTCAGGCGACTATCCAGGTCTGAATATGCAGGACTACCTCGTGGCAGCGAAGACCGTGAAGGCCGAGCCATATGTGGACAAGATGGCCGCTTGCGGAGCAAGCTACGGCGGTTATTCGGTATATTACCTCTGCGGCACCCACGGTGACGTCTTCGACGCCTTCATCGCGCACGCAGGTATATTCAACGAGGAACATATGTATATGACTACAGAGGAAATGTGGTTCCCTAACTTCGACAACGGCGGACTCCACGAGACAGTGATCGACCCTCGCGTAGGTACGCCTGAATGTCCTGTAGGACCTGCTGGAGACGGAGTCACATTCGGTGGAATCAAACAGGGAGGCTCACCTTGGAGCAACGATCCGAAAGCGGTGCGCCACTATGCTCTCTCACCTCACAAGCTCGTGACCAACTGGCACACACCTCTGATGGTCATCCACGGCGGAATGGACTACAGAGTGCCTGTAGACGAGGGAATGGCGGCATACAACGCGGCGCAGATGATGGGAGTTCCGTCAAGGCTCCTCATCTTCCCGGATGAGAACCACTGGATCCTGAAACCACAGAACGCCCTCATGTGGCACAGGGAATACTTCAAGTGGCTCGAACAATGGTGTAAATAGGGATATATAAAAATATAGGGTTGAACAGCAAAACTGTTCAGCCCTATTCCGTTATTTTGTCCTCCTTTGCAAGAAAGCCCACGGCGTAACAAACGCCCATTGTGATGAGGTGGTTCCAAAGGCCGAAGAGAGCTACCGCAAGAAAGACAGTGCCCAGACAGAAACAAGCGATTGAACAAACCTTTTCCATACAAAGTTGTGTAATAATTACGGAAAATAAACTATATTTGTATCGTTTTTGTACGAGACAGTGCAAATATAACACCACTTTTGTAATTTACAACACTATTAGTGAAATATTATCACAATTTTTGTAATTTCTTGAGCTTACTACTATGATACCATATGCAGAAATAGGTAACAAGATCAAAGAGTACTTCTCTGAAAAGGGACTTTCCCAGCAGGAGGCCGCCACTATGCTCGGCGTCCAACAGGCAGCAGTCAGCAACCAGCTCAACGGAAGGCCATTCGGAAAGAACTCGGCATCCAAGTGGAACAAAGTGTTCGGTTTCAGGAAGATCTGGCTCCTCACAGGTGAGGGCCCGATGTTCGACGCAGCGACTTCACACGATCGCGAATACGAGCTCGAAGAGCATCCCGAACTGAACCACGACAACGACATTCCTGTCGTACCTGCCAGACTTTTCAGAGCACCGGACATCGACACATACGAATATGTATGTAACTCGCCTTCAGTGGAAAGATTGCCGCCAGTGCCGCATTTCCTGAAGCACGACCTGTTCGCAACCTGCCCGGGCGACGCGATGGCACCAAAGATCCGCCGAGGCTACCTGATGGCCCTCCGCAGAATGCCTAAGGATGCAGTCATCATCAACGGAGACACCTACGTAGTGGACACCAGATCAAGCGGCATGTTCGTCAGAAAGCTCATAGTGACAGACGAAGGCTTCCAGTGCGTATCAGAAGATCCGGAAACATTCCCAACCTTCGACATAGCCCTCGACGACATCCACAACATCTTCCGCGTAGTCGGCATCCTGGTCAATATGTAACACGCTGACAGGGGTTGAGATGTTCGAATCTGCACAGTGCAAGCAAATAAGGACTCAGCGAATCGCTGAGTCCTTATTTGCTTGTACCCCCATGCGGAATCGAACCGCAACCGTCAGAACCGGAATCTGAAATTCTATCCATTAAACTATAGGGGCCAGTATGTTTCTGCAAATTTAGTGAATTCCGAGAATTTTGCCATAATATCCCCGATTATTCCTACTATATTCAACATTTATTTCTTATATTTGTTGGATATTGGATTTCCGTGTTCAGGCACGAAAATAGAGACATAATTAATTCATAAACATAAAACACAGCAGACTATGGCAAACGAGAAAAAATTCGTCACTTGTGACGGTAACTGGGCCGCTGCGCACATTGCGTACCTCTTCAGTGAGCACGCAGCCATCTACCCTATCACTCCATCTTCAACAATGGCGGAGTACGTGGATGAGTGGGCAGCCCAGGGCAAGAAGAACCTCTTCGGAGAGGTGGTGAAAGTTACTGAGATGCAGAGCGAGGGTGGTGCAGCAGGTGCAGTTCACGGTTCACTTCAGGCAGGTGCCCTTACAACCACATTTACCGCATCACAGGGACTTCTTCTGATGATTCCTAACATGTACAAGATTGCCGGTGAGATGCTCCCTACAGTGTTCCACGTGTCAGCACGTACACTTGCATCACACGCTCTCTCAATCTTCGGAGACCATCAGGACGTAATGGCATGCCGCCAGACAGGCTTTGCAATGCTTGCCTCTGCTTCTGTACAGGAAGCATTGGATATGGCAGCCGTAGCTCACCTTTCAACAATAAAGTCAAACATCCCATTCCTCCACTTCTTCGACGGATTCCGTACATCACACGAGATCCAGAAGATCGAGCTCATCGACGAGGCAGCACTCAAGGGTATGGTAAGCACCAAGTCTCTTGCGAAGTTCAGAGGCAAGGCTCTCTCTCCTGATGCACCTGTAACACGCGGTACAGCTCAGAACGGCGACGTATTCTTCCAGGCACGCGAGGCTTGCAACCAGTACTACGACGCAGTTCCGGATGTAGTGGCAAGATATATGGGCGAGATCAGCGAGCTCACTGGCCGCAACTATCGTCCTTTCGACTATTACGGAGACCCAGAAGCTGAGAACATCATCATCGCAATGGGTTCTGTAACAGAGACAATCAAGGAGACAATCGACTACCTCTCGGCTCAGGGCAAGAAGGTCGGAGTCCTCATCGTAAGACTTTACAGACCATTCTCAGCTAAGTACTTCATGAAGGCCCTTCCTAAGAATGTGAAGAGAATCGCTGTTATCGACAGAACAAAAGAGCCAGGATCTCTCGGAGAGCCTCTCTTCCTCGACATCAAGGCACTCTTCCAGGGCAAGGAGAACGCACCTCTCGTAATCGGAGGACGCTATGGTCTTTCATCAAAGGACACAACTCCAGCTCAGATCGCTTCAATCTACGAGAACCTCGAGCTTGCTGAGCCAAAGGACGGCTTCACTATCGGAATCGTTGACGACGTGACATTCAAGTCACTTCCTCAGAAGGAAGAGTTCTCTATCGTTAAGCCGGGAACTACTGAGTGCAAGTTCTACGGACTCGGTTCAGACGGTACTGTAGGTGCAAACAAGAACACCATCAAGATCATCGGTGACAACACACCTCTCTACTGCCAGGCTTACTTCGACTACGACTCAAAGAAATCAGGCGGATACACATGTTCACACCTCCGTTTCGGAGAAGCGCCTATCAAGGCTCCTTATCTCGTAGGAACACCTGACTTCGTGGCTTGCCACGTTCCTTCATACCTCACAAAGTACGACGTACTCAAGGGCATCAAGCAGAACGGTACCCTCCTCCTCAACAGCCTCTGGGATGAGGAAGAGACCCTCAAGAGAATCCCTGATCACGTGAAGGCAGTCATCGGCAAGAAGAACATCACCCTTTACATCATCAACGCAACAAAGATCGCAGCAGAGATCGGACTCGGCGGACGTACAAACACTATCCTCCAGTCTGCATTCTTCAAGATCACAGGCATCATCCCTTACGAGGAGGCTGTAGGTTACATGAAGAAGGCTATCGTTAAGAGCTACGGCAAGAAGGGTGAGCACATCGTGAACATGAACTACGCTGCAGTTGACAGAGGTGGCGAGTACACCAAGGTTGAAGTTCCAGCTGAATGGAAGGAGATCACAGCGAAGTTCGAGAACCCTAACAAGGACCGTCTCGCTCCTGCATTTGTAAAGGAGATCGCTGACGTAGTTAACGCACAGGCAGGCGACACTCTCCCTGTAAGCGTATTCAAGGACTATGTTGACGGAACTATCCCTGCCGGTACTTCTGCATACGAGAAGCGCGGTGTAGCCGTGAACGTTCCAGAATGGCAGGCTGACAAGTGTATCCAGTGTAACAGCTGTGCATTCGTCTGCCCTCACGCAGCAATCCGTCCATTCCTCCTTACTGATGAGGAAGCAGCTAACGCACCTGAGGGTCTCAAGCTCCAGGACGGCAAGGCTACATTCAAGGCTTACAAGTTCGCTCTCAGCGTTTCAGTTCTCGACTGTACAGGTTGCGGCAACTGTGCTGACGTCTGCCCATCTAAGGAGAAGGCCCTCATCATGAAGCCGCTCCAGAGCCAGGAAGCAGAGCAGGCAAACTACGACTACCTCCACGCACACATCGGCTACAAGGACAACGTTCAGCCTAAGGCTCAGAACGTGAAGAACGCTCAGTTCGCACAGCCTCTCTTTGAGTTCTCCGGAGCTTGCGCAGGCTGCGGTGAGACACCATACATCAAGACAATCACTCAGCTCTACGGAGATCACATGATGATCGCCAACGCAACAGGATGTTCATCAATCTACGGTGCATCATTCCCTGCATCACCTTACTGCAAGGACTCTGAGGGTCACGGACCAGCTTGGGCTAACTCACTCTTCGAGGACTTCTGCGAGTTCGGTCTCGGTATGAAGCTCGGATCTGACAGAGCACGTATGACAGTTGCCAAGTACATGGAGCAGGGTCTCGCTTGCACTTGCTGCACAGACGAGATGAAGGCTCTCTTCACTCAGTGGCTTGAGAACAAGAACGACGCTAAGATCACACGCGAGGTTGCTGACAAGCTCATCCCTCTCTGCGAGGCTTGCAGCTGCGACGTATGCAAGGGACTCGTTGAGTACAAGACATTCATCCCTGCACGCAGCCAGTGGATCATCGGTGGTGACGGTGCATCTTATGACATCGGATACGGCGGACTCGACCACGTACTCGCTTCAGGTGAGAATGTAAACATCCTCGTACTCGACACTGAGGTTTACTCTAACACCGGTGGACAGTCATCTAAGGCAACTCCTGTAGGAGCGATCGCCAAGTTCGCAGCTTCAGGTAAGAAGATCCGCAAGAAGGATCTCGGTATGATGGCTATGAGCTATGGATATGTTTACGTGGCACAGGTTGCTATGGGTGCATCTCCAGCACAGTACTTCAACGCAATCAAGGAGGCTGAGGCATATGACGGACCATCACTCGTGATCTGCTACGCACCTTGTATCAACCACGGTCTCAAGGCTGGTATGGGCTTGAGCCAGAAGGAGGAGAAACTTGCAGTTGAGTGCGGTTACTGGCACCTCTACAGATACAACCCTGCACTTGAGGGCACAGACAAGAACCCATTCACCCTTGACAGCAAGGAGCCAGACTGGAGCAAGTTCCAGGACTTCCTCAAGGGCGAGGTACGTTTCGCATCACTCTACAAGATGTTCCCAGAGAGCGCAGAAGAGCTTCTCCAGAAGACAGAAGAGTTTGCAAAACTCCGTCTCGAGACTTACAAGAGACTTGCTAAATAATCTTTCAGAAGTCGGCAGGCTTTCGTGCAAGCGAAGGTCGCCGACGGTTTGAAAAGAAGATCGAAATAAGAGATTTTTTCTTGGGTGGCTGAAAAGTCACCCATTTTCATTGCCGGCGAGACAGAAAGTCTGAGCCTGAGAATTGCATCAGGATTCGGCTCGAACGGAGATTCCGGAGCCTTTGACAATGCGAGGGTAAGGTCGGCTTCGCCGAACATCACACGCTCTATCACTATATCCGTATGTACCTTGAGGAAGGATTCCAGGGCGGGGGCGATGATATATTCATATATTTCCTCTGAGGCAGACACGCGAATTGTGCGTGGCTGCAATGTGGTGAACATATTTTCCGCCTTGCTGCAGCTGCCGAGGATGTTCTGAGCATATTTCATGAAAACTTCGCCCTGAGGAGTGAGCGCAACTTCGCCACGAAGCCTGTCAAAAAGCTTCACGCCAAGGGCCTTTTCAAGGTCAGCCACATTCTGGCTGACTGCAGGCTGAGACACTCCAAGGGACGAAGCAGCCTTTGTAAAACTGCCTTCCTGAGCCACTGCAAGAAACACATTCAGTCTGAAATCTTCGAACATATCGGATTATTTTGCACACAAATATAATGAAACACTTTTCAAGAATGCGAAAAAAGCATTAAAATTCATATATTTGTAGCTTGTACGCGTGTGCGCACGCGTCATTATATATATGATTTAATTTTAATATTAACCATATCACTATGAAACGTTTGTTTATTTTCATCGCAGCCATTTTCGCTGCAGCGGTTGCTACCGGTCAGACACCGCTTCCAAACGACCCTGCTGTAAGGGTAGGAAAGCTTGAGAACGGCATGACTTATTACATCCGCCACAATGCCCTTCCTGAGGGAAGAGCAGAGTTCCACCTTGCTACTGACGTAGGAGCAGTTCAGGAGACAGAGGAGCAGGACGGCCTCGCCCACTTCCTCGAGCACATGTGCTTCAACGGAACAAAGAATCTTCCTGACAAGATGCTTCTTGAGTACCTTCAGAGCATCGGTGCAGAGTTCGGTAGAAACATCAACGCAGCTACAGGCTACGAGACAACAACCTATATGCTCAACAACATCCCTGTAACAAGGGAGGGCATCATCGACACCTGTCTCCTCGTAATGCACGACTACTCACATTTCGTGACTTGCGATCCAGTGGAGATCGACGCAGAAAGAGGTGTCATCCTCGAGGAGAAGAGAACCCGCAACACTGCATCTTGGAGAAACTATCAGGCTGCCCGCAAGTACTACTTCGGCAACACTGTTCACTCTCAGAGAACTCTCATCGGTGGTGAGGAGCAGCTCAAGACCTTCAAGCCAGAGGCTCTCGTAGATTTCTACAAGACTTGGTACCGTCCTGACATGCAGGCTCTCATCGTAGTCGGAGACATCGATGTAGACCAGATCGAGGCTAAGATCAAGACCATGTTCGCTGACATCCCTGCAGCTACAGATCCTAAGGCTAAGGATGTTGTAATGATTCCTGAGAATGCAGAGCCTATCGTAGGTATCATCACTGATCCTGAGACACAGAACAGCCAGCTCGAGCTTCTTTGGAAGAGCGTTCCTATTCCTGAGGAGTACAACAACACTGACGTTGTGTACATGACAGAGTACATGAAGACCATCATCTACTACGTTATGCAGGAGCGTTTCGCTGACATCACTTCAAGACCAGACGCAGCTTACTTCAGCGGAATGTTCGGTACTGGCAAGATGTGCGAGACTATGGAAGCTGCTATCGGACGTGTTGCATTCAAGGACGGAGACGCCCTCAACGCTCTCAAGGCTTTCTACACTGAGATCGAGAAGATGAAGAGATTCGGTTTCACAGATGCCGAGGTAGAAAGAGCTAACGCAAAGCTCCTCTCTTACGCAGAGAAGGCAGCAGAGGGTGCTGACACACGCACAAGCGACGAGTTCGTAGACGCTCTCATCAGCAATTTCTGCGACAACATGCCATATATGGATCCAGCTATGGAGCTCCAGCTCGTTCAGGCTCTCGGAAGCCAGATCACAGCTGAGATCGTAAACCAGGTGGCTCCACAGCTCATCACTGACATCAACTTCGTGATCGTGTACACAGCTCCTGCTAAGGAGGGTCTCGTACACCCTACAGAGGCTGAGCTTCTCGCAGTTATCGAGGAGGTTAAGGCTTCTGAGATCCAGGCAAATGCAGCAGAAGAGGCAGCTGAGCCGCTTCTCGACCCTGCCGCTCTCAAGGGTTCAAAGGTAAAGAAGGAGACTACTGGAATCTACGGTGCGACAGAGTGGACTCTCAAGAACGGCGCTAAGGTGATCGTTCTCCCTACTGACTACAAGAAGGACGAGATCCGTTTCAACATCTTCCAGGAGGGCGGTATGTCACTCATCCCAACTGAGGATATGCCTTCATTCGAGTCAAACATCTCTCAGCTCTTCTTCTCTAACTCAGGTATCTCTAAGTTCCCTAAGAGCACATTGAGAAAGATGATGGCAGGAAAGAACGTGTCTGTAGGCGTGTCTATCTCACAGTACCAGCACGGAGTTTCAGGAGCTTGCGCACCTAAGGATCTCGAGACTGCACTCCAGCTCGCTTACCTCAACTACGCAGACCCACGCTTCGACCAGGATGAGTACAACACAGGTATCAACCAGCTCAAGGCCATCCTTCCTAACTATGTTGCAATGCCGGACTTCCTCTTCGAGAAGGAGTTCAACGACGTTCTCTACGGCAACAGCCCACGTCACATCGTGATCAACGAGGAGATCCTTGAGAAGGCTAACCTTCAGACTATCGAGAAGAACTACCGCAAGCTCTACAAGGATGCTGCAGGTATGACAATGGTTATCGTAGGTAACGTAAACAAGGATGAGCTCAAGCCGCTTGTAGAGAAGTATATCGGATCTATCGCAAAGGGCAAGAAGGCTCAGACATGGGTTGACCACAACGACGGCATCGTCAAGGGTAACATCAAGCATCCGTTCAACGTGAAGATGGAGGCTCCTAAGAGCTCTGTCCTCCAGGTTTACACAGCTTACATGCCTACAAGCGTTAAGCTTGATGTAACTCTCGATGCTGCAAAATACGTCCTTGACATGATCTACACTTCAACTCTCCGTGAGGGTGAAGGCGGAACATACGGCGCAGGCGTAGCAATGGGCAGCAGCATCAGACCTAAGCACAGAGCTATCATCCAGGTGATGTTCGACACTAACCCAGAGTCAGCAGAGAAGCTTTCACAGCTTGCTATCGACGGTCTCAAGAGACTTGCATACGAAGGTCCTACAGAAGACGAGTTCAGCAAGGCTGTCCTCAATGCGAAGAAGAACCTTCCTGAGAGCCGCATCTCAAACAGCTACTGGATGAACAACATCAGACTGTATGAGACTTACGGATACAACAATGACAAGGAGTACGAAGAGGCTTTGGAGACCCTCACACCAGAGGACATCAAGACAACTCTCCAGGCAATCCTCGAGCAGAACAACTTCATCGAAGTAAGAATGCTTCCATTGGAGTAATAACAATAAGTGCCCGGCTTGCAAGTCGGGCATTTATTGTCATATTTAAACATATATAAAAAAGGCTTCGGAACTCCCGAAGCCTCTTTTATTTTGGTTGAGTTGATTACTCTGCTACGATAGCACCCATTGGGCAAGCATCTGCACAAGCACCGCAGTCGATGCATACGTTAGGATCGATCTTGTAGATATCACCCTCTGAAATTGCGCCTGTAGGGCACTCTGCCATGCATGAACCACATGCAGCGCAGTCTTCTGTAATTCTGTGAGCCATTTTCGTTATGTTTTAAATGTTAGGTTATCTGTTTTTCAATATTATGCCATGAAGGCATTAACATTGCAAATTTAGACAATAATTTCGATATTCAAAGACTGAGTTACATCGAATTGTAGTATCTTTGCCATATATATAAGGAAAGATTATGAGGCATATATTAAGATATATCATATTTTGCGCTGTACTGTTCTGTTCTATGGCTGCAGCCGCTCAGAACAAGGTAGCCGAAGGTATCGAGGCTGACAAGACAGTGCATAATTTCGGAGATATATTACTGGATTCAGGTCCGGTTTCCTGCACTTTTACACTGAAAAACACTGGCAGCAAGCCGATGGTGATCTACAACGTGACCACCACCTGCGGATGTACTGAAGCGGAGTGGACACGAGAGCCCGTGAAGGCCGGCGGAAGCGCGAGCATCACTGTGTCTTACACCAACAACGAAGGCCCTTATCCGTTCGACAAGACCATAACGGTTTATGCTTCCGACGCCAAGCCTATATTGCTTAAGATCAGAGGAATATGCCGCGAGAAGGTCCTCCCGTTGAGTGAAAGGTATCCTGCCGCTTTCGGACCGTTCGGAATGACAGAAACGTCACTTCAGTGCGGCAACCTTGAGCAGGGAAACAGCAAGAGTGACGCGGTAATTGTTGCCAACACATCTGACTCCCCTGTCAAGGTCGAGTTCAAGGACGTTTCAGACAACCTTACTCTTTCTGTAAAGCCGAATCCTATTCCTGCAAACAGCACTGCAGAGCTCAGCTACACAGTGACTGCCGAAAGAGGAATCTGGGGCAAGAACACCTATTGGGCAACCCCTGTGATCAATGGCAAGACCTACACTACAAAGGATGGAGACACCAAAATCGGAGTGAAGGCTTTCACCAAGGAGAACTTCGACAAGATGTCTGAAGCTGAAAGAGCGCAGGGACCGATGCCGAGATTTGAAAACAGCACCTACTCTTTCAACAGAATAAAGAAAGGCGAGGAGATCCACGCTGAATTCACTATGACAAACTCAGGCAAGACACCTTTCTGTGTATATAAGGTTGACACCGATGCCTGCTGTTATTCGCACAGCGACATACCTGTCGCAAAGCCGGGAGAAAAGATTTCTTTCCGAGTGCATGTGAACACAGAGAACATGCCTAAGGGTGAGACTCTCGTGCTTGTCACCCTTACAACAAACTCTCCTCTCCGCCCTATTGTAAATCTCTTTATTGCGGGTTGGATCGACTAAAATCGCACACTAAACTGAAGTCATATTATGTGGCATCTGCTGATTGACATTCTCAGGAACTCCATTCTCATCACCGGACTCGTAGTGGTCATGATGATGATGATCGAGTCACTCAACATAGAATCTAAAGGACTATTTTTCAAGGGATTAAGAAAGACCAGAATAGGTCAGGTCGTAATCGGCGCCCTCCTCGGATCCGTACCAGGATGCATGGGAGGCTTCGCCACTGTTTCATTATATACACACAGGATGTTCAGCTTCGGAGCTCTGGTGGCTATGATGATCGCATCATCCGGAGACGAGGCTTTCATCATGCTTGCAATGATTCCTGATCAGGCTCTGATTCTGTTTGCGGTCCTGTTTGTCATTGCTGTCGTTGTCGGCATTATCGTGGACAGATTCGCCAAGTCCCCTGCCCCTGAGTGCGAGGAGGGCTACAAGGTGCACGAAGGACACGAAGAGTCTGACACTCACGAACATAAAAGCCGCCACTTCGGATGGAAGAGGATCTCTATGTTCGTGGCTCTCGCCGTCTTTATCGCAGCCCTGGCCTCCGGCCAGCTCGGCCACGACCACGGCAGCCACGAAGCCGGCGCTCACTCACATGAGCACCATTCCGGACACGTGCATCACGACTGTGACTGCGAGCACCATCACGAAGCGGAAGGCAAGACCTTCCATATAAACCTTCTCAGTGAGGATTGGATGAATGTGCTTTTCGCGGGACTCAGTATAATCGTACTTATCGTCCTGATCTTCGCTTCAGATCATTTTGTAGAGGAGCATCTGTGGAATCATATTGTCCGCAAGCACCTTCCGGTAATTTTTGCATGGACCTTCGGTGTGCTCCTGGTCCTTGGCATCGGTCTCCAGTACATCGACATCGACAGGTGGATAAGCGACAACACCGTGCTCATGATTCTTCTGGCCACTGCCATAGGCATAATTCCAGAGTCGGGTCCGCATATGATCTTTGTCACTTTGTTCGCTGCCGGCGTTGTGCCTTTCCCTGTGCTTCTTGCGAGCAGCATATCCCAGGACGGCCACGCTTCCATCCCTCTTCTTGCTGAAGACAAGAAGGGTTTCCTATGGGCAAAACTCATCAATTGCGCAGTCGCCCTCGCCGCAGGCTTCGGAGCAATGCTGATTATGTAAATCCAGCCCTAAAACCCACACATATTCTCGATAATTTTTGCTATATTTGCACGATTATGTGCTTAACTTGAGACCTGCCAGGTCGATAGTAAGTCCTCCTCCCGAGGAGGAGGATTTAGGAGGAGGGTAACGTAAATAAGAAAAGTGCGGTGGGAGAGATTCATATGACTTTCTGACCTTCAAATAATCAGCGACTTACATTTGTGAAACTTGGGATAGAATATGGCAAAGGAAATTATATCTACAGAGAACTACGGTGACGATAACATCAGGACCCTCGAAGGTGTCGAACACATCCGCAGAAGGCCCGGAATGTACATCGGCCGTCTTGGAAACGGTGATGACCTTGGAGACGGTATCTACGTGCTCCTGAAGGAGGTTGTAGACAACTCAATCGACGAATTCTCAGCCGGTTACGGTAAACTCATCCAGATAAATGTAACAGATAAGGAAGCTTCGGTAAGAGACTTCGGACGAGGCATTCCTCTCAACTCTGTCGTGAAGGCGGTAAGCGTGCTGAACACAGGTGGTAAGTACGACACAAAGGGCTACAAGAAATCAGTAGGTCTTAACGGTGTCGGTCTCAAGGCTGTGAACGCGCTCTCTACACATTTCTTCGTAGAGGCTTATCGCGATGGCATGAGCTCATTCGCAGAATTCAAGGAGGGTAAACTCCTGGATTCAGGCCAGCGTCCTACCAAGGAAAAGAACGGAACCCTCGTAAAGTTCATCCCTGACGAGCACCTCTTCGTCGGCTACAACTTCAACATGGAGTTCATCGAGTCGATGATGAAGAACTACTCCTACCTCAAGAAGGGCCTTACTCTGAATTTCAACGGCACATCATACAAATCCGAGAACGGTCTTCTCGACCTTATCAAGGACAACATGTCCGAGACTCCTCTTTACGAGCCTATCCATCTCGTCGGTGAGGATGTGGAGATCGTACTCACCCACGGCAACAGCTACGGCGAGAACATAGCCTCATTCGTAAACGGTCAGAACACCAGAGACGGTGGTACTCACCTTGCTGCCATGAGGGAAGCCATATCAAAGACACTCAAGGAGTTCTTCAAGACATTCGCAAAGAAGGACTTTGACCCACAGGACATCCGTCAGGGCATCATCGGAGCAGTGAGCATCCAGATCCAGGAGCCTAACTTCGAGGGCCAGACCAAGACTAAGCTCGGCTCTACATACATGTGGGAGACCGACATCGAAAACGAGGACGGAAGTCACTCATATGACCAGGGCCCTACAATCAGAAGCTTCGTGAACGAGTTTGTCAAGACCAACCTTGACAACTACCTCCATATGCATAAGGACATCATCCCTGTCCTCCAGGAGAAGATCACTTCATCCGAGCAGGAAAGAAAGGAGATCTCTGCAGTGCAGAAGAAGACAAGAGAAAGAAACAAGCGCTCAAGCGTCTACAACAAGAAGCTCAGAGACTGCAAGTACCACTACAAGGACAAACTCCCTGCAGCAAAGGAGGAGCTCCGCGAGATGACAAGCATATTCATCACCGAGGGTGACTCTGCGAGCGGTACCATCACCAAGGCCCGCAACGCCGAAACTCAGGCAGTGTTCTCACTCAGAGGTAAGCCTATCAA
Organism: uncultured Bacteroidales bacterium; assembly: GCA_947367375.1. Lineage (GTDB taxonomy): Bacteria > Bacteroidota > Bacteroidia > Bacteroidales > UBA932 > Cryptobacteroides. The sequence goes on from CANBDZ010000019.1 coordinate 18,780, forward strand.
CTCCTACAAGGAGAGCCGCAAGAAGATTGCGGAGAACGAGGAGCTGAACCTTCTGATCAACGCACTCGGCCTTGAGGAGGACGTCGACGATCTCCGCTACAACAAGATCATCGTCGCAACCGATGCCGATGATGACGGAATGCACATCCGTATGCTTGTCCTCACATTCTTCATGAAGTACTACCCTGACCTGATCAGAAGAGGCCACGTCTTCATTCTCCAGACGCCTCTCTTCAGAGTCAAAACAAAGAACGAAGTGAAGTACTGCTATAACTCCGAGGAGAAGGAGTCTGCCATCAAGTCCGCAAAGGGCAAGGTGGAGATCACACGATTCAAAGGTCTCGGAGAGATCTCGTGGGACGAGTTCACAGGCTTCATTGGAGAGGACATGAGACTTGACAAGGTCCGCCTCAGCGACGAGGAACCTCTCTCAGACATCATGGAGTTCTACATGGGTAAAAACACCACAGAAAGACAGAACTTCATCGTCCAGAACCTCCGTACAGCACAGGAGTTGGAGGACATTGACATCTAAACCTGATTTTGACAAACTTAAGTATTTATGTGGAAAAAATTCTGCGGATGGCTACTCCGCGTTTTGGGCTGGACAGCAGTCGAGCCGGTAGCTCCAGAAGATAAATGCATCATCCTCGGAGTCCCTCACACAACAATCTGGGACTTCGTGATCTCATACCTCTACTACACATCAGTAGGTGGAAAACCTTACTGCATGATTAAGGGAGAATTGTTCTGGGGCCCACTCGGATGGCTTCTCCGCAAGCTCGGTGGCATCCCGGTGGACAGAAAGAGAGGAAGCAACGTTATGCTCAGCGTCATCAAAGAGATGAAGGCAAAGGATGTTGTTCACCTCGCGCTTGCACCGGAAGGAACCCGCAAACCTGTAAAACGTTGGAAAGCCGGTTTCCACACAATCGCACGCGAAGTGGGATGTCCTGTATATATGGGCTATTTTGACTGGGGCACAAAGAGAGTAGGACGCGGCCAGAAGGTAGAGCTCACCGACGATGCAAAGGCAGACCTCGCACGCATCCAGGCACTCTACGAAGAGATGCACCTCGTTGGCAAGCACCCTGAGATGTACATCACGCATTAATAAAGACATGTATTAAACCTAAATAGCATCAAATTATGATTCAGTTTTACAAACGCATACAGCGAATGAGAGAGAAGTACGTTGACACTATCGCCAAGCTGTATGAATACGCCACAACAGTGTACGCAAAGAATCAGTACACACAGTGGTATGACACAAAGGAAGGAGGTTACACCTACCATACATTCAAGAACAAGTGCGACAGTCTCTCGAAGCTTCTGACACAGTACGGCATCGGAGCCGGCGACAAGGTCGCTATCCTTTCGCAGAGTATGCCTAACTGGTCTGTAGCATTCTTCAGCATCACTTCATTCGGCAGAATCGCGATTCCGATCCTCCCTGACAGCTCGCCTAACGAGATTGTAAACATCCTCGAGCACTCTGAGAGCAAGGTGATCTTTGTATCGCAGAAGCTTGCTTCAAAGCTCAGCCAGGAAGTACGTGAGAAGATGACACTCGTCATCGATGTGGATACATTTGACATCCTCCACGCTGACGAAGAGAAGTTCACCTGCGATGGAAGAACTTCAGTTCCTACACCGGATGACATCGCCACAATCATCTACACCTCAGGCACTACAGGAAGCGCAAAGGGCGTTGTGCTCAGCCACAGAAACCTCGCTTCAAACGTAATCACCTGCTACCACTCTTGCAAGAGGACAGAGAAGGACAGATGGCTCTCAGTTCTGCCTATGGCACACACGCTTGAGATGACCCTCAGTATGCTCTACCCTATGTATTGCGGTGCTACAGTCTACTATCTTCCTAAGCCGCCTGTAGCTACACTTCTGCTCAAGGCATTGAAGATCGTGAAGCCTACAACCATGCTTACTGTTCCTCTCATCATCGAGAAGGTCTACAAGGGCAGCGTTCTTCCTACAATCCAGAAGAGCCGCACTCTCACATGGATGAACAAGAATATGAACGGTCTGATGTGCAAGATCATCGGTATGAAGCTAAAGGCTACATTCGGAGGCCACATGTCATTCTACGGAATCGGAGGCGCGAAGCTCGACCCAGAAGTCGAGAACTTCCTTCTCAAGGCAGGCTTCCCATATGCGATCGGTTATGGCCTCACAGAGACTTCCCCACTCCTCGGCTATGCAATGCACGGCTGGAGAGCAGTAGGATCCTTCGGTTACCCTGTATATAACGTAAGACTCAAGCTTCACAATGTAAACCCTGAGACTGGTGAAGGTGAAATTGTAGCAAAGGGACCTAACGTGATGCTCGGCTACTACAAGGATCCTCAGAGAACCAAGAGCGTGTTCACAGAGGACGGATGGTTCAGGACAAGTGACATCGCCATACAGGATGAGAAGGGCCGCTTCTTCATCAAGGGAAGAAACAGCAACATGATCCTCGGACCTTCAGGCGAGAACATCTATCCGGAGGAGATCGAGAACGTAATCAACAATGTAGAGGGCGTAAGCGAATCCATCGTTGTAGAGCGTGACGGTAAGCTCGTAGCACTCGTACAGCCTGCTGAAAACTACATCCAGTGGGACAAGGAGAGCGAGGACAAGATGTACGAAAAGCTTGACGCTTGGAAGACCAAGCTTCTCAAAATCACCAACAAGAATGTCAGCAAGGCATCACAGGTAAGCTCTGTAGAGGTGATGAAGGAGCCGTTCGAAAAGACAGCAACCCAGAAGATCCGCCGCTTCAAGTACAAGGATTCCGCTCCTACAGTAGAAGCGGAAAAGAAGGAAAAGGAAAACAAATAAATATACTGACGAAAAGGATGATTCACAGAATCGTCCTTTTTTTATATATATTAGTAGTACTTTTTGTTATATTGTGCGTCATATAGGTGGATTTAAAACTGAACTGACTTTATGAAACTGTTTTACAAGATTACCGTGCTCCTTCTCCTTATGGTTGTGTCGGGGGCTGAGGCTGTCGGGAGGGGCAAGGAAGAGCCCACGGTCAGGGAACAGATGGAAATCATACACCTGCACTTTGATGTCAATTTCATATATGACTCTTCCATATCTCTTGACATCCCGTCAAATGCACACATAAACCCTGAACGGCAGACTCTTGAAGAGTGCCTGGCCGCCGTGTTCAAAGGAACCGGAATTGAGTGGGAGGTGCAGAAAAAGTACATTGTGCTGACCTATAAGGACCAGAAGCGCAAACCAAAGGACTACACTATATTTATAGAGGAGCAGCACGACACACTGAATGAGTCCATAGTCACCGGGCTTATCGCAAAGGAACTCAACACGACTCAGACCGGATTCAAAAAGATCGACAAGAAACAGTTCGATCTTGGATTTGCCGTACTGAGCTCTCCCGATGTCATCAAGACCCTGCAGCAGCAACCTGGTGTAGCGACAGGAACCGAACTGCTCTCTGGAATGTATGTCAGAGGAGGAGACGGATCAGACAACCTCTACCTTCTGGACGGCGTTCCCTTATACCAGGTAAGTCATCTTCTCGGCTTATTCTCTTCTTTCAATACTGACCTGGTGGAATCATTAGACTTCTACAAAAGCGGATTCCCAGCAAGATACGGAGGCAGATTGTCCTCCGTTGTTGACGTCAAGACCAGAGAAGGAGACTATGAGGAGTACCACGGACTGTTTTCAATCGGCCTGCTGGACGGCAGGTTTCAGTTTGAGGGTCCGATAGTGAAAGACAGGACTTCATTCAACATCGGCTTGAGAAGAAGCTGGCTGGATGTCATCACAGAGCCTGCCAGTATGATAATAAGCAGACAACAGAAAAGGGATTTCAGGATAAAGTACGCATTCTGGGATCTGAACGCCAACATCACCCACAAGTTTTCAGACATAAGCAAGCTTTCATTTGACCTGTACGGCGGACGCGACGCAATGAAATTCATCTCTGGAGAGGGCTATGAGGAGCACGACTTCGATGACAAAGTCGAAAAGGCTTACTACAATGACGCAGCCATCGGTATCGAATGGGGAAACTTCGTAAGTCAGGTAAACTGGGACTACAAGATTGCAGACAACCACGAATTCAATCTGAAGGCCTACTACAGCCTCTACAATTCGCTCTTTGCATTCTCAGAAAATATGCGCGAAGGAGCTATGGAAAACATAGTGACGAGCACATTCAAGAACGGAGAAAACAGATCCAGGACGTCGGATGTGGGGGTAAAGGCTGATTTCAGCCTCAGACCCACAGACGGGCACCATATAAGATATGGAGCAGCAGTCCAGTACCACATCTATTCACCGGATTACTTCTCGCAGATCAAGGCGACCCTCTTAGGGAAAACCATTGTAGAGCAGGAACTTAAAGAGACAGAGACAAGAAACACTACCGAGCCTGCAGTCTATGTGGAAGATGAGATTGTATTTTCAGACAGGCTCACAGCCAATGTGGGTTTGAGATATGCCGCGATATTCACAGGAGACAAGACTTACCACGGCCTTGAGCCACGAGCTGCAGTGAGATTCAGTTGTACAGACAACACTTCGCTGAAGCTGTCCTACAGCGAGATGGTCCAGAATGACCACCAGATTGCCTCGAACTATCTCCAGCTGCCTACAAATTTCTGGATGCCTTCGACAGACAAGATTGCGCCGAGTCGGTCAAGACAGGTGTCAGGCGGAGTCTATTCAAACCTCCCTCACAACATAAGGTTCAGTGCAGAAGGTTATTACAAGACTATGGACAACCTTCTTGAGTTCCGCGGGAAATGGGGCTTCTATCCTCCGGTACATCTTTGGGAGGAAACGATGATCACCGGAAAAGGACGCTCCTGGGGCTTGGAGACAGAGCTGGAATGGGCAGACGAGAAGACATTTCTCGCAGCCTACTACACACTTTCCTGGAGCCAGAGGTACTTCGAGGAGTTCTACCCTGAATGGTACAGCGACAGAAATGAGAACAGGCACAAACTCACGTTGACAGCAACAAGAAAGCTTGGCAAGAAATGCGAAGTGTACGGAAGCTGGAACTATCACAGCGGAGGACATATAACAGCCGAAGCCCACACATTGGCACCTGACGAAATCGGAAGTTGGCCTGACACATTCTACTCTATGCCTAACAATCTCAGACTGCCGGACTACCACAGACTCGATGTAGGATTCAACTTCAGGAAGACCACAAAGAGAGGGAACGAAAGTGTGTGGAATCTCAGTGTCTACAATGCCTACTGCCGTGTAAATCCTCTCCTGGCATACATCGGTTCCGACTACAACTTCACCCAAGACAACCTTTACGGATTCGAGTACATCGGAGAAGCCTTCGGCCTGGTCCCTATACTGCCGTCATTCAGTTACACCCTAAAGTTTTAGAAGATGAAAGCAATATATAATAAACTGCTGATCCTGCTGCTGATTCCCGCCCTGACAGGGTGCAGGTACAGCTTCGAGATTCCAGACAATGGCCTGGAGCCTTGCATATGTCTGATGTCCTACATATGTGCAGACTCCCTGTCTAATGTCAATGTCTATAAGGCTGTCCCTGTCCAGATGTCAGGCAGGGCTGATATGACAATTGAATCTGCGTCTTATTCATTAAAGAGGAACGGCAAGGAAACAGAGGTCACTTCAAGAGATATTGAAAACTATGGTATCAGCCTCAGCGGCGAAAGATTCAAGGAAGGCGACAGGCTTGAACTGACTTTCAGCGCAGATGGTATGGATATGGCGACAGCTTCCACAACAGTACCAGGCAAATTTCCTGACTACACAGCTGAGAGATATGTAGACGAAAACGGAACAGACTGCCTGAGATTCACCTATGATGACAACAAGGAGACTGATGACTATTATGCGGTAGCTGTAGAGATCCGTAATAAATTTATTACAGGAGAGAACGAGTTCTGGTACTCGAATGATTCCGCACTGCCACCTATAGGCCACAATGAGCTAAGTATCAATCAGTTCTCATATGCCCCTATCATTTCTCGACTTAACGGATTGACTCTCTATATATGGGCAGACGCTGATGAGGAGGATAATACCTACGACCTGAAGTACTACACTACTATGGGTAGCAGCAGTGAAAGATCAATACGTTTCCATCTTTACAAGCTGTCAAAGGAAATGTACCATCATCTCTACGCAGACTATGACGCTGCCTACAATCCTTTCGCATACATAGGATTCTCATCGCCTTCATTTGCCTACACAAACGTAATGAAAGGCTGCGGCTATTTCTGCGCCTATTCTGTAAGACATTCCGACTGGACGATCATAAGCACGGAGGAAAACGAATGGAAAGAAGATTATATATATTAATATTGCTCAGCTTCTTGCTGAGCGGATGCTACGGCTACGTCGGCGGTCTTGATGACAGCAACTTCAAATTCACTGAACTTGTGTTCATAAACAGGAGCCAGCACGACATAGAGCTCAGATTCCCTTCTTCACAATGGAGCGAGGAGCCTGACACCATCAGACTGGAAAAAGGAAACGGGCTCTGGAAAAAGGACTTTGAATTTGATTATTCCTACTCCAATGACTTCTACGATGAGGTGGAGATGGTAGTAGACGGCAAGGAGAAGTTCTATTTTGACGATTATTCCCTGAGCGTTCCATATAATCCCTGCACCACCCAGTATATGCATAATCTCAATGACAACAAGGGACTCTACTATGTCTATGAGTTCAATGAGACTGCGTACAAGGTCTGTAAAAGCTATTTGGATCAGCTGAGGATTTTCAGGATGACAGATGTTCCTCCGTCATATATAGCCAAGGACACACTGATCACAGATGGGTCTACAGAAGCTCTGTTCAATGATTTCTATCCGGTCGCTTCACTCAGGGGACACATAAGTCTTGGCGCTGTCATCGGAAAGGAAGCAGAAAGCCTGGACAGGATCACAGTTTACCCAGAGTATGGTGTTGCTCCCGGCAATATAGAGCGCACTGACAAAGATTACATTTCAGGCAGACAGGACAAGCCTTGTGGCGAATATTACGACATCGACCAGCTCAGAAAGACGGGTCTGGCACACTTCGGCTGTGATTTTGCAGAATTGACCGGAAGGGATAAGATGGAAAAATTCTGCGGATGTCTCTACTCCACAGCCCATATAAAGTACTGTGAACAGCTTCTGGACACCAAGGAAACTACAGACTTTGCGAGCTTCATCAACTTGGATAAAGGCATCATTTCCTACATCGGCTATGGAAACCTCAAGATCCTTATGGCAGAGGCAGACTGCTACAGCGGCAGACTCAGCAATTACCTTCGCTCAGAGTATTTGACAGACTACGGAAGCACATCAGATCATATAGAAGACATAGACTTCTACCTTATAGACCTTGACGGGAACGGTGACTTCCGTTGCAGAAAAGGAGGTCTGGAGATCATAGACCTGTTCCTTACCCCATCTGCTGAAGAGCCATCCTTTCCAGTCTTCGCCACAATAAGAAACTACGAAAAAGTCCACATCCAGAATATATCCCTTTAAAATACTTATATAAAAAAAGATCGGTTAAGTTTCCTTAACCGATCTTTTATATTTGTGCGCTGATGATTACTCAGCTACGATCTCGTACTTGAAAGTACCCTTGATGTCGCGGTAGCACTTTACAGTAGCCTCGTATGTACCGAGCTCCTTAGCTGCCTCAACAGTGATGTCCTTCTTGTCAACCTCGATTCCTGCTGCTGCGAGAGCCTCAGAAAGCTGAGCTGTAGTTACTGAACCGTAGATCTTGCCTGACTCGCTTACCTTTACAGCAACCTGTACTGTAGTCTCAGCAAGCTTAGCAGCAAGTGCCTCTGCATCACCTACGAACTTAGCGATCTTGTGAGCGCGCTGACGAAGATTCTCAGCGTGTACCTTCTTTGCAGAAGGTGTTGCCATGATAGCGAAGCCCTGTGGGATAAGGTAGTTGACAGCGTATCCTGTCTTTACATTGACGATGTCGTCTGCGTGGCCAAGGTTTGCCACATCCTTCTTAAGAATAATCTCCATATTGCTGTCCTCCTTATTATTTCAAAAGGTCTGTTACGTATGGGAGAAGTGCAAGATGTCTTGCTCTCTTCACTGCCTGAGCCACCTTTCTCTGGAACTTGAGTGAAGTACCGGTGAGACGACGAGGAAGGATCTTACCCTGCTCGTTAAGGAATCTCTTGAGGAACTCAGCATCCTTGTAATCAACATA
>CANBDZ010000020.1 GCA_947367375.1 uncultured Bacteroidales bacterium
CGGGAGCATAGCTCAGTTGGTTTAGAGCATCTGCCTTACAAGCAGAGGGTCGGGGGTTCGACTCCCTCTGCTCCCACTAAAAAAGCCTTAGATTTTTCTAAGGCTTTTTTCTTTGTATGCACTTCTAAAAGCATCGGGCACCTACAAGGCACCCAATGCATCTACTGCTTCAGACACGACATAGGTACTACCACCCACATAAATCAGCGGCTTGGCAGCAGGATCAGACTCTTTGAAGGCGGCAGCAAGTGCAAACGCCTCATGCACCGCTTCCGGCACAGTACCACAGCATCGCACATCTCCTGGCTCACGACCTGCTTCCTCACAAAAAGTCATATACTTGTCACGTGCAATTTCCGCAGGAAGAGCCCTCTTTCCTGTCGCACAGGTGAATATGTAATGCGCTCCTTCTGGCATAAGATGGATGGAAGCATCCACATCCTTGTCCGCAACTGAACCATAAACTATTATCAGATGCGAGCACTCACCCGACTTGAGCATCTTGTCCAGCTGGGCAAAATTGTAACGCAGTCCATGCTCATTATGTCCTATATCACAGATGACCCACGGATTATCCGAGATCTTCTCCCAACGTCCGCGGAAGCCTGTCCTTGAAGCTGTATGCACTATAGCGTCTTTATATATATCCTCGTCCTTCTTGACAATTCCAAGCGAGGCGAGCACATCCAAAGCCGCAAGAGCCGTCCTCAGATTCTTCTGCTGGTACTCACCCTGAAGATCCATCTGCGAAAGGAGCTCAGCACTCCTGTTCCACATAAACGGCTCCTCCCTGTCAGCTATAGTAAGAAGCGACATTATCCTCTTGCGGTCGCCCATATATTCAGTCTCTGAAATATTGGTATACAACACCTTACGTTCGAATACCGGCACGGTCTCAGAATGGCCTTCACCCACCACGACCGGTACGCACGGCTTTATGATACCAGCCTTTTCAAAAGCGATTTCCGGAAGAGTCTCTCCCAGCATATCGCAATGGTCAAGGCCGATATTTGTAATGACACTAAGGACAGGAGTCACTATGTTCGTGCTGTCCAGACGACCACCCAATCCGGTCTCCAGAACGACCACATCCGCCCCCATATCCGCAAACCAGTTCAACGCCATAAGGGTAGTTATCTCGAAGAAAGACATGTCAAGATGATCGAAGGTCTCCTGCCACTTATGCACGAAATCCCACACATACTCCTTGCTTACCAGCTCTACCTTGTCAGTCATTATCCTCATCCTCTCACGGAAGTCAGTGATGTGCGGCGAAGTGTAGAGGCCGACCTTCTTTCCTGAGGCCGCCAGCACCGAGGTCAGCATATTTGAAACCGAACCTTTTCCATTGGTTCCGGCCACGTGAATTATGTCATATTTCTTATGCGGATGCCCCATAAGCTGATCCGCAAATTCCATTGTCGCAATTCCGGGCTTATAAGCTCCTGCACCTACCTTCTGAAAGGACGGGAACCTCACGAAAAGTTTCGCGAGCATATTCTCATATCCCTCAGGTGAAAAAATCTCATTCATACGATTAAAAAACGCTTGTTGTAAAGACAAAAATAAGTATTTTTACAAACTTTATCCTCATAAAATCAGGATTATGACCGAAAAAGAATCAGCATTACATTCATCGTACATCATTGACGGAATAAAATGTGACACAACCCCGGCTGAACTGCTTGCTGAATGCTTCGAAGAAGTGGTGGAAACGGCAGAGGACGGCAGAGTGTATGGAGACATCATCGACGAATCGACTGACCCTCCTGTGACTTCGTTCGAATATGACGAAGGTAAGATCCACGAATATATCAGGATCTGCGCAGAGGCAGACACAGATGAGCGTCCGTTCCGCATGCTGTATCCTGACGCATTCACAAGACAGCGCATAGCCAAGACACTCACAGACAGGCTTTGGAACAAGGGCCACTATCGTATCGGCGACCTGAGGATATGGGCGGAATGGGCGTGGAACACCCGCCCTCTTGGAAACATGGCGGCGTTCTACCTTAGCGTGGAATCAGCCAGTTCCTACCTTTTCGACCTTGGCGTGAAGCTGAGCGGCTACCTCTTTGAAGAAGTGGACGGAGACAGTCACGCGCAGTTCTACTCTTGGCTCAATGACGAGAACGAATCCGAAGATGAAGGAGGAGACGAATTCACCTTCAAGGAATCGCCTTACGAAAGCCACCATCCATGGATCTCCGAAGAGAGAAAATGCAGCTCCACCCTCGTACCGGAAGAGGAAGGCAAGATAATATACATCCCGTTTGACACATGTTCATACAGGATAGGAGGCTCACTCCTTGCCCAGCTTCATGGACACAACGGAGGAGTCGGACCTCACATTGAAGATCCCGACTACTTCATAGACTGCTTTGAAGTGGTAAGAGAGCTTGTAGAAGACGGCATTGTAATTGCCGGAACAACAGTCGCTGACGGAGGCCTCGCTACAGCCGCCGCTTCCATGTGCGGAGACTGCGGAATGACTCTTGACATCCACGGTCTGATGGCATCACACCAGGAAAGCGACCAGGTGAAGATCCTGTTCGGAGAGACTCCTGGAGTCCTGCTCCAGATCAGAGACAACGACATGGACTACCTCGACTCGCAGCTCCTGCTGCAGGATGTTGCATATTACCCTGTCGGCCAGCCTTGTACAGAGAAAGGATTGCACTTTTCTCCGGCAAGCAGAAGCGGAGTTGCCAGCATTCTGGCATCTTTGATGGGACAGGCAAGCGAAGGAGAAGATTAATGTAGCGAACTATGCTATTAAATTTTAATTTTTCGAAGAAAATCGTTAACTTCGCGGCGCGAAAGAATGTTTTTATGACAATTTACAGCAAATAATTATTAACTAATATATTAGACACATTTAGAGTTATGGAATCAAACAAGAAGAGAGTCTATTGCTTCGGTGGTAAAACCGCTGAGGGCAATGGTACTATGCGTGAACTTCTCGGCGGTAAGGGTGCAAACCTCGCTGAGATGTGTACTTTGAACATTCCTGTACCAGCAGGTTTCACTATCACAACAGAGTGCTGTACAGAATATTACGAACTCGGTGGCGGCTACAACGATGCTCTTAAGGCAGAGGTAGCAGAGGCTCTTAAGAAGACCGAGGAGATAATGGGCATGAAGTTCGGTGACAAGGAGAATCCACTCCTCGTTTCTTGCCGTTCAGGTGCTCGTAGCTCAATGCCAGGTATGATGGACACTATCCTCAACATCGGTCTCTGCTCTGAGACTATCCCTGGTATGATCGAAAAGACAAACAATCCACGTTTCGTATATGACGCATACCGTCGTCTCATCATGATGTATTCAGACGTTGTGATGGAGAAGGCAGAGGGTATCGAGCCAGCAGACGGACAGGGTATCCGCCAGCAGCTTGACAGAATGATGGAAGAGGTTAAGCACGCTAAGGGCTATGCTTCTGACACTGACATCACTGCAGAGGAGCTCAAGGAGCTTTGCGACAGATTCAAGGTTCGCGTAAAGGAGGTTCTCGGAACAGAGTTCCCAGATTCAGCTGAGGCTCAGCTTTGGGGTTCAATCGGTGGCGTGTTCAAGTCTTGGAACGGAAAGCGCGCTATCGCATACCGTCGTATCGAGGGTATTCCAGATGAGTGGGGTACAGCTGTAAACGTACAGTCAATGGTATTCGGTAACATGGGTGACAACTCTGCAACAGGTGTTGCTTTCTCACGTAACCCAGCTAACGGTGACAACAAGTTCTACGGTGAGTGGCTTATCAACGCTCAGGGTGAGGACGTTGTTGCAGGTATCCGTACTCCAAACCCACTCAACGAGTCTACAAAGAACCCACACAACCAGCACCTCGCTTCTCTCGAGACTTCAATGCCAGAGGTTTACGCAGAGCTCGACGGCATCCGTCTCCACCTTGAGAACCACTTCCGCGACATGCAGGACATCGAGTTCACTATCCAGGACGGCAAGCTTTGGATGCTCCAGTGCCGCGTAGGTAAGAGAACAGGTCTTGCAGCCCTCAACATGGCTATGGATATGCTCGAGGAAGGAATGATCGACGAGAAGACAGCTGTTCTTCGCGTAGCTCCTTCACAGCTCGACGAGATCCTTCACCCAATCCTTGACCCTGCTTCTGAGAAGAAGGCTACAGTTATCGCTAACGGTCTTCCTGCATCACCAGGTGGAGCAGTAGGTGTTATCGCTTTCACTTCTGAGGCTGCTATGGAGGCTGCTGAGAAGGGCATCGCTACTATCCTCGTTCGTGAGGAGACTTCACCAGAGGACGTAGAGGGTATGCGTGCTTGCGCAGGTATCCTTACTCAGCGCGGTGGTATGACTTCACACGCTGCTCTCGTAGCACGTGGATGGGGTAAGTGCTGTATCGTAGGTTGCGAGGCTATGCACATCGACCTCGAGAACAAGGTGATCAAGTTCAAGGGCTCTGACAAGGAGTACCACGAGGGTGACGTTCTCTCAATCAACGGTGCTAAGGGTTATGTTTACGACGTGGCTATCGACACAATGGACGCATCTGACAACCCACGTTTCCAGCAGTTCATGGAGATCGTTGACAAGTTCCGCACAATGGGTGTACGCACAAACGCTGACACACCAGAGGATGCAGCACGTGCTATCAGCTTCGGTGCTGAGGGTATCGGTCTCTTCCGTATCGAGCACATGTTCTACGGACAGAACGCTGAGACTCCACTTTCTAAGCTCCGCAAGATGATCCTTGCCAAGTCTGATGAGGAGCGTAAGGCAGCTCTCGCAGAGCTCGAGCCATTCATCAAGGCTGCTGTCAAGGGCACAATGAAGGTAATGGACGCTAAGCCAGTTACATTCCGTCTCCTCGACCCACCTCTCCACGAGTTCGTACCTCAGACTGAGATCAAGAAGAACGAGCTTGCTGAGGAGCTCCACATCACTGTAGGTGAGATTGAGAAGCGTGGTGAGTCACTCCACGAGGTTAACCCAATGATGGGTCACCGTGGTGTTCGTCTCCACATCACATACCCTATGATTTCTGAGACTCAGTTCCGCGCTATCTTCACTGCAGCCGGCGAGCTCAAGAACGAGGGCTTCAACCCAATGCCTGAGATCATGGTTCCTGTAACCATCTCTGAGCGCGAGCTTAACTTCCAGAAGGCTATCTGCGAGAAGATCCGCGCAGAGGTAGAGGCAGAGTTCGGCTTCGACATCAAGTACAAGTTCGGTACTATGATCGAGATCCCACGTGCTGCCCTCACAGCTGACCGTATGGCACGTACTGCAGAGTTCTTCTCATTCGGTACAAACGACCTTACTCAGATGACATTCGGTTTCTCACGTGACGACATCGGAACCTTCATGGGTGACTATCTCGGCAACAAGATCCTCGACGCTGACCCATTCAAGACTCTCGACCAGAAGTCAGTTGGTAAGCTCGTTGAGCACGCTGTTGTAGAGGGACGCAAGTCTCGCGAGGCAGTTGCAGGCGAGAGCCTCAAGTGTGGTATCTGCGGTGAGCACGGTGGTGATCCTGCATCAGTTGAGTTCTGCTACAAGATCGGTCTCAACTATGTATCATGCTCTCCATTCCGTGTTCCAATCGCACGCCTCGCTGCTGCTCAGGCTGCAATCAAGAACGCATAATCGGACGCAGTTCTATAAAGAAAGTGGTCTCGCTCAATCGAGCGGGACCACTATTTTTTTAAGGGCTTTGTCAGCAAGGTGTGTCTTATCTGCTATATGCTCCTTCACTGATTTCACAAACGGATCTGCTTCAAAATCAGAAAGTCCTGCCAAGTCAAATTCCTTTCTTGCATCTTCATAGATCAGGTTGTCAAGTGCTATGACTGATGACCTCCACCGGACAATCAGCTCTGAAAGTTTCTCGACAGTCACTGATTCAAGCGACACTCCATAGTACTCCTGAATCACATTGTAAGCCCACTTCCATTCATAATTGTAATAGTTTGAATGTAGATCTGCAAAGAGCTTACCGAGTACCTTTACGTCTGTAATCTGCCCTTTCTCTATTGCGTCCAGCACATCATCCACTGCCTTCTTAGGAGCAATCATGCCCGAGAGATCTATCCAATCCCCATCCCCATACTCTGTATCAGGGGCCAATGCATGGCGAAGCTGGCCAACAGAGAAGAAATCCGAGTTCATTATTCTGGTTATCAAGGAATTGCCCAAGAACTTATCTATCGCATAACCATAGTACTGAAGTCCCTTTTCCAGTGAACTCCTCTTGATTCTTCCGCTTTGATAAGCATAGGTTTCAGACATTTCCCCCGACACTCTCCTGAGTTCTTTCAGTATGTTCACTCCATTGAGCATCTTCTGGATCGTGTAAGGACTGAGAAGATTGCAGTTTACGCAATCCAGCCGCTCGGGATCCTTGCGTCCGTCTCTCATTGGCCACTTCTTCGCATCTCTTATAGTTCCGACGCTCTTGAGGTTTGCACCCGGCATTATATAAGTAGTGCTGAGCTGCTCGATAAGATATGAGAACGGAAGATCAGATGTATCCTGATGGCTCACATGTCGTCCCATAACCAATGAAAATGCACCGATCCTGGCAGGCCATAATATATATGAATCCGAAGCTGTCTTCGCCCCCCTTTCAAGGATGCCCTGATGAATCGGACCGAGCTTATACATATGATTACTCTGGTTCGAGCCCGAGCCGGCATTCATAAATGAGAACATACCGGCAATCAGAAGGGTGGATTTATGATGTGTCACAGTGAACGGACCTGCGAATATAGAGCAGGCCTCGCCGTTCTCACCCCTGCAGTTGCTGAAGAACAGGGAATCTGTAGCCGAATAATTGCGTCCGAGATGACAGGCCTGACCGATAAAGCAACGCGAAAATGTAACGCCGTCCTCAACAGATGATCCGCTTGATATGATGAAGTCATCACCTACCACACCGACACCTATATGTACAGGGGCTTTACGATTACCGTTTATGCTTCCGTTCTTAAGACGGGAAGCGCCTTCAATCTTGCAGCAGTTTCCTATCCTGACATTCTTTATATACCCGGCATCTGCTATCACAACATCTTCGCCTATATGACCGACAGAAGAAGTCACTGATGCCACATATGTCTTTATCATCGACTTAAGACGGGATATCATCTCAGGACGATGACGGTACATAGCCATAATGCAGGCAGTCTGAGCCGAGAGCGAATCATATATGATAACCTCCTGGCCTCCTGTTTCGTTCAACACAGACACCTCAACTCCATTGCCGAAGCTGCTCTGACAGTCTGTAAGTATGATATCGACATTCTCGATGAATGTTCCCTTACCTATATTATAATTGGCTATATAGTTCTTGACATTCTCGATACAGCAGTCATCGCCAACAGTAACATTGTGGAGAGTCGCATAATAGATGCCTGAATGTTTCTTCATCCCTCCAGGAAGATCAAAGACCTTTCTGAAAGATCCCAGCCTTATGTTACCGGAGAATCTGGCATATCGGATATTTTCAGCTGTAAAATCAGATGCGACCTCTATCAGGTCCCAGTCTGTTGCTGAGCACATCTGCGATTTCAGGAGCGATATTTCCGAAGCTGTAAGTTTTCTATAAGCTGTCATCCTTTTCTTTGCGTAAAATAGTGTCAACCATATTTGTCACCTCGTCATAGCTGTAACCGCGAGACAAGGCAAATCGCTTGAGTTTCAAACTCTTTTGAGGATCATCCTTCAAAGAACGGGCCTTGGTTTCCAGTAATTTACATAATTTTGAAGAAGCACGTCCATCATCGATGTCTTCCAAAGCCGAAGCTATGTCCTCCTCCGATATACCTTTGGACAAAAGCATGTACCTTATCTTGATGGCACCCCAGCCTGCGATAGAAGATTTATCACGGGCATATGCTGACGCATATCTCCTGTCGTCGATATATTTTTCAGATATAAGTTTGTCAATCAGACACTGCGCTTCTTCGCGATCGCCATCCAAGGCAATCATGATCTTCTTCATTATATCAGAACAGCAGTACTCGCGACGCGAGCACAACACTCTCATCCTGTCAAGAATTTTGGCAGGATCTTTATGTCCATTTGATGCCATATTTTTAGAAACTATATCCTGCGCTGATGTATAGACCCACCTTGTTTGTCAGATTCGACCAATGCAGATTTGCGCTTAAAGGGCCGAAGATAGTATCGTACGAATATCCCATGCAAGCTCCGAAATAACCTTTACCCTTGAAGTAGTCCTGAAGTCTGTCGCTGTCCTTGACATAATTCAGAGAGACTGAGACAAAGTGGTTGTTCATGATTTCCTGACGAAGTTCTGCACCGTACAATGTAAGAATGTTCTTCATCGCAACAAGATTAGTGATTCCTACAAACGGGATCTGCTGCTCCACGTAACGTCCTGGAACAAAACCTCCTATTGCATTGAAGTAAGCCACCGGTATCTCCTTTCCAAACAGCATTCTTGTGTTGAAATAAGGTGTGAGGCATACATTGTCCTCAAAGGCAAAGACGCCGCGCACATCCGCTTCCAATGCATGGAAATTATTGAATCTATGAGGGAAACCTCCGAGTGTCCATGCATAGGACAGACCGGCCATAATGCCCTTTGAAGGGAAATAGCCGTCATCGAATGTGTCTGTCTTCGCGTCCAGGAATAAAGACACGAAGTCATTGGTCAACTGACCGAAATCATAGTCACCGATAATCTGTGAAGACTTGATGTTCCTTATGTCAAAGACCTCGTTTCTGAGTCCGCCCTTGATGTCGAACTGTCTCCATTTCATATTTGACAGATACACATCCTGAGTCGCACAGAAATAATTGAGGCTAAGATTATTGTCACCAAATCCAAGACGGTTCATATTCGCCCATCTGAAAGTTGCTGAAGCATTGATTGTCGGTATTTTCGGAACATCATATGACCAATGCACCTGCATGTATGGATTTGAACTTATCTTACCGGTAAAGTCGACGGTATGTCCGTAGAACTGGTGGGCATTAAGTCCTACATTGATCAGTACAGACACCAATTCCTCAGTGTCCGCACGTACTCCAAGACCGAACTGATGGATAGGGCCTTTCTTGCAATTGAAGACAAGCTTGTATGGTTCTTCGGAACCCTGGAACTCATAGGTAACAAAGTCATATGACTGAGTTCCATAAATCTGAGCGACAATGTCATCAAGGTCTGACTTCGAGATCCTGTCGCCAAGATTCACATGAAGTCGGTCCATCAGGAGTTCCTTTTCCTTCGGAAGCACTCCTGTCACATCGATTTCAGAAATCATCACAGAGTCTTCCTGAAAATTCAGAGCCGGTTTCTTCTGTATATCCATGTACTTACCGCTGGTGCGTGCCGCCACCTCGCGCAAGAGTGAATCCTGAGCCACAGCAGCCTCCACACCACGGACAAGAATAGTATCTATGCTCTCCTTATTGAAGCTCAACATATTGAAACCCTTGAGATCAGGCTTGATCTTCACATCAGGGACATTGACATTTTTTTCGAAGGCATCCATACCGAGCATATCTATACCCTGGCCCACAATGTCACCGATATTGTTGACTTCCATGTATGTCCTTCTCGCCTGAGAAAGGTCCACTCCGATGATGATGTCTGCTCCAAGATCGCGGGCAAGAGATGTAGGATAATTATCTCTCAAGCCACCATCGACCAGCACCATACCGTCCACTCGGACTGGAGCGAAGATGCCTGGGATTGACATTGTAGAACGCATAGCGTCATTTATGCTGCCCTCATACCATATCTTGGCCTTTCCTGAAACCATATCTGCAGCTACGCATACGAAAGGTCTCGGAAGGTCAATGAACTTCATCTTATCCTGATAGCCGATGGTCAGCGAACTGATGAGATTGCTCACATTCTGGCCATATATATATCCTGAAGGAAGGCTTCCAAGAAGGTTCTTCCTGAGGAAGTCCGCACCGTTCTCACTGTCAGCTCCGATGTCGAGGATTTCGTGTCTGTGCACCGGATCGAAACGGTTGTCATCAGCAAGCTTCATCTTGTAGTAGTCCTTTTCATAATAAAAAGGAACAGATATGAGATACTTCTCCTTGTATTTCATATCCGCATATGAGACATACTCGCGCGGAAGCTCATCACTGAATGCCCAACCCCAGTCGATGTTCCTTATCAGCGAATCCATCTGGTCCGGATTGTAACCCAAGGCATAAAGGCCGCCGACAAGGCCGCCCATACTTGTGCCAAGCACCATATCTACAGGGATTCCATATGATTCGAGAACTCGGATCACACCGATGTGGGCTGCACCTTTCGCTCCTCCGCCGCTAAGTACAAGCGCGACGGTAGGTCTATGCTTGCGGATGCCGTCCATCTTTTTCCTGATCTGAGCCGCAGCCACCGAATCCGCCGCAGGATCAATTCCCTGGGCAGAAGCAGTTACAGCCGCTGCTGAGAGCAGGCATATACACACAAACAATATAAATCTTCTCATTTCTTCTTCTATTTTTCCTCCTTATGCTGACCTGCGAGCATTCCGCAGGCGGCGAGGATGTCTTCACCTCGGGAAGCTCGTATGGTCGTCATAAGGCCTGAATTGTTCAACCTTGTCTTGAAGTTCTCCATAATTGCATCAGGTGAGGTCTCATAAGGGAAATCCGGTATTTTGTGGAATCTGATGAGGTTCATTCTGCACTCCAGTCCCTTCATCATCCTGATCAAAGCATCAGCATGAGCCTTTGTATCATTGAAACCTGCGAACATCGTGTACTCAAAGCTTACACGACGCTGGCCTGTGAAGTCGTACTGCTTGATAAGATCAATGACTTCCTGTATCGGCCATGCACCCTGCACAGGCATCATGCTCAGTCTCTCTGGTCCGAACGGATTATGAAGACTCACAGCAAGATGACACTTGCAATCATCCAGGAAACGTTTCAGGTTAGGAATCACTCCGATTGTGGACAGTGTGATTCTCTTCGGGCTCCAGCCGAATCCCCAGTCTGCAGTCAGGATCTCTATCGCACGCATCACATTGTCATAGTTGTCAAGAGGCTCACCCATACCCATAAAGACAGCATTGGTAAGTCTGTCTGACTCGTCCACAGCAATGAACTGGGATATGATGTCTGCAGCTGACATATGACCGTGAAATCCCTGTCTTCCGGTCATGCAGAAGCGGCAGCCCATCCTGCAGCCCGACTGAGACGAAACGCACAAGGTTGCGCGGTCATCATCAGGAATCATGACAGCTTCCACTGCTCCTGCTTCCAGTTCCTCCTGAGGCACCCTGAGATTAAGTCCCCTCTTGTGAGGACATAAAACAGGAAACAGATACTTTTTTGTTCCGTCAGAAGATATCTGAAGGCCTGCATACTCTGTCACTCCTACCTCATACTTCTCTGCCAACTTAGCCCTTGCCGCTTTAGAGAGATTCGTCATCTCATCTATGGTGCGAACCTTCTTGACATAGAGCCACTGGGCAATCTGCTTGGCTGTGAAACCAGGCAGACCTTCTTCTGACACAAGCTGCTTAAGCTCATCAAGATTCTTTCCTAACAGTTTTATCTTCATATCCATTTTACCTCATATTTTATATACAAAAATAGTGTTTTTTTAGAGGTGTTTGCAGGTTGCTTCAGAAAAATATCTGATTGTACCACACTTTAGCACAAGTTGATAATAATTTTGCCACCATAAAAGATTTTCATTACATTTGTTGGTCGTGCGGAAAAGTTCCGCTGACACTTAAAAACATTTTAAAATTTACATTTATGGCTAAAGAAGTAAAGGAAAGTACCGGTATCAACGACGCTAAACTCAAGGCGTTGCAGGCGACGATTGACAAGATTGAGAAAGATTACGGAAAGGGTACGATCATGAAGTTGGGAGATCAGCCAAAATGGGAGGTTTCGGTCATTCCGAGCGGTTCCATTGCACTCGACGCTGCACTCGGCATCGGAGGATACCCACGCGGAAGAGTGATTGAAATTTATGGACCGGAATCCAGCGGTAAGACAACTCTTGCAATCCACGCCATTGCACAGGCACAGAAGCAGGGCGGTATTGCTGCCATCATCGATGCTGAGCACGCATTTGACAGGACCTATGCGAAGAATCTCGGAGTAGATCTTGAGACACTCCTGATCTCGCAGCCGGATAACGGAGAGCAGGCTCTTGAAATCGCAGACAACCTCATCCGTTCAGGAGCTATCGACATCATCGTGATCGACTCTGTAGCAGCTCTTACACCTAAGGCTGAGAGTGAAGGCGAGATGGGAGACTCAAAGATGGGACTTCAGGCCCGCTTGATGAGCCAGGCCCTCAGAAAACTTACAGCAAACATCAGCAAGACCAACACCTGCTGCATCTTCATCAACCAGCTGCGCGACAAGATCGGCGTAATGTTCGGCAACCCTGAAACCACAACCGGTGGTAATGCATTGAAGTTCTACGCTTCAGTACGCGTCGACGTTCGTAGAACAACTCAGATCAAGGACGGTGACGAAGCTCTCGGAAACCGCACAAAGGTGAAGATCGTAAAGAACAAGATGGCACCGCCGTTCAAGAAGGCAGAGTTCGACATCGTGTACGGAGAGGGAATCTCTAAGATCGGTGAAATCATCGACCTCGGTGTAGAATACGATATCATCAAGAAGAGCGGTTCTTGGTTCAGCTACGGAGAGAGCAAGCTTGCACAGGGTCGCGAAGCTGTAAAGCAGCTGTTGAGCGATAACGTTGAACTTTGTGAGGAGATCGAGGCAAAGATTCGCGAAGCTCTTGCAAACTCTCAGGAATAAAAAAAACAGCAAATGAAAAAACTCTTCAAAAATCTTGCAGTTGCACTGACAGTAAGTCTTATCTCACTACTGTCAGTGACTTCTTGCGGCAACCTGGACAGCGATTTTGATGAAAAGACCTGCGAGGCTTTCCTTACCTGCTATTACGCAGGTGGTTTCGAATCAGAAATGTCTAACCAGACCTATCACATCAAAGGTTATCTCTCCAACAGGGAGATTGAGGACATCTTCTATGAGCTGATCGAGGATGTGACTCCAGGATTCTATGCCGCACTTCTGGAAATCGACTATTATGACTGGATGGACGACTACACCCACACAGATGTATATGACTTCTGGTGGGAGCCTACAAACGATCTGACAGGAGCCGGCTACTACGCCTGGGATGAAAGAGACAAATAGGACATCATCAGTCATCCGGAAAAATTATAAAGCATTTCTCAAGTTTTGAAGAAGACTCTGACGAAAGGACTCCCGCATCGGCGAGTCCTTTTATTGTGCATTGGGATTTAGGGTTATTTTCCCGGAAAAGCACAATGGCACGAGCTGTTTCTATGTCTCCTATGTACGGGTGCTTCTTTAACTCCTCTGCAGGAAGTGTCCATAAAGGATATGGCTTGGCATTTTCCGGCCGTACAGTCACAAGATCACACAGGCCATCATATTTTTCCTGATCAAAGCGATATATATCCATAAGCTGCTCCTTGTAGGAATAGCCGCCAAGAGCTGTCCTATGCTCGAGGATTTTTGACGCAAACCAGCCTCCAATGCCGGGCAGAGCATCCAGTGCAGCAGAATCCGCCACATTCAAGTCAATCATTGGAATGTTTATATACGGCTCCAGCCGCTTGAATATACTGTCAGAGACCACAAAGGATTCCGCAAAGTCTGATTTCCTGTAAAAAGTTCCACCCTTCGCACGGTAATTCTCTATGCTCTGAGCCTGTTTCTGACTGAAGCCCAGACGACAGAGATCATCCACTGAAACCGTGTTAGGATTAAAGCTGAAGTTCTCTACACTCTTACGTGGAGCATTGGCTCTTACATTTTCCACTCTGGGACTATGCGGGGAATTGCTGCGGACAGTTTCAGCGGTCTGCGGGCAGATAAAAACCGTGTCAGGACAGTCCCTGTCCGCGACAATTTTTGTAACTGCCGCATTGTGTATGAAAAGGGCTGTCTGGTACCCCACAAGGAGGAAGACTATGGCGATTACCCCCATAATGAATGACTCTGACAGCCCGGATTTCTTTTCGGTCTTCTTATCCATCTCTTTGAAATCTTTTCGGCAAAAGTCAATAATGAAAAAGAGCAAAACAACGCCTGCAGCGAAGTTTTGCTCTTTTTTTAACGAAATATTTCTCTTTTTTTAATCTATGTCACTTTTCTTTAACTTTTTCTCCTTCTTTTTCTCAGGAGCGCCGGCAACAATAATGACAATTTCTCCTTTCGGCTCGTGTTCCTTGTACCATGCAGCTACATCTACAAGGCTTCCGCGACGATGCTCTTCGAACTTTTTCGAGATTTCACGAGCAACAGAACATTCTCTTTCCGGACCGAAGAACTCAGCAAGCTGCTCCAACGTCTTTACAAGTCTGTAAGGAGACTCATAGAAGATCATTGTACGCGTCTCTTCCGCCAATTCTGTCATTCGCGTCTGACGACCCTTCTTCTGCGGAAGGAAGCCCTCAAAACAGAATCTGTCGCAAGGATAACCTGATGAAACAAGAGCAGGGACAAACGCTGTCGCTCCCGGCAGAGTCTGTACCTCAATGCCCTCCTGGACACATGTACGGACAAGAAGAAAACCCGGATCAGAGATACCAGGGGTTCCAGCATCGCTTATCAGAGCTACATTAAGCCCGGCCAGAATCCTCTCCTTTATCATTGAAGCGGTCTTGTGTTCATTGAACTTGTGATGGGACTCGAGACGTCCCTTAATCTCATAATGTTTGAGAAGGACTGAACTTGTCCTTGTGTCTTCTGCAAGGATGAGATCCGCTTCCTTCAGGACTCTGATTGCCCTGAAAGTCATATCTTCAAGATTGCCGACAGGAGTCGGCACTATATACAGAATACCTGCCATCTGGATTATCTCACTTTGCGGCGCACTGCCATCATAAAGCGGTACACAACTTCTGAATTAAGATCCCACTCAGGAAAATCTGAGCAGACGTACTCTACAACCTGGTCTAGGCTTTCCATCTGATTGATCTTGGTAAGCGAGTCCTGGAAAACCATAGGATCCTCCTTGAAAAGGTAATTTATGAATATGATTCTGTCGTTAAGTGAGATTGCGCTTCTGATGTCTCTTACCTGCGAGCCAGGCATATCCTTTCTCCACGCCTGCTGTGCCGCCATAGCGTCATTCACTGTCGGCTTAGCAACACTCTCAGCCTTTTCAGCTACAGTAACAGGAGCAGGCTCTGCAACCAGCACCGGCTCTTCGTCAAAGAACGGAAGATCCTCGACTACTTCTTCCTCTTCAACAGGAGCATCCTCTACCGGCTCTTCGACTGGTTCTTCAACTGGCTCTTCGACTGGTTCTTCTGCCGGTTCTTCTACAGATACAACCTCTTCAGCCATAGGGATTTCCTGTTCCTGAACCACCTCTTCCACAATCTGTTCCACCACGATTGGCTCGTCGATTTCAAGGTCGATAGACTCTGCCTCAAATTCTTCAGGATCCACTACCTGCTGCAATTCGGCCATTTTGGCGTCCAGTCTTTCAAGCTGCACCCTGATCGATGCCATCATAGACTTGATTTCAGATAAAATCTGCTGCTCCTTATTTTCCATAAAGCAATATTTGACTATATTTGCGTTCCCCTTTCGAAGGGCTGTGATTAATTTACGAAGAAGATAACATACAAAGTAAGGAAATGTTTTTAGAAAACGCAAAAAAAGCAGGTTCTATTGAGGTAATCTGCGGTTCCATGTTCTCAGGAAAGACAGAGGAACTCATCAGAAGGATGAAAAGGGCCCAGTTCGCAAAGCAGAGCATAAAGATCTACAAGCCTTGCATCGACGTCCGCTACTCAGAAGAGGATGTGGTTTCACACGATGCCCACAGCATTCCGTCTACGCCTATCGACACCCCTGCAAAGATGCTTGACATGATCGGCCAGGTAGAAGTAATCGGTATCGATGAGGCTCAGTTCTTTGACGGATCGATAGTAGAAGTGGTCCAGACCCTTGCCAACAACGGCATCAGAGTGATAATCGCAGGTCTTGACACAGACTTCCTAGGCAAACCTTTCGGTCCTATGCCTGCCCTTATGGCTGTAGCTGAAGACATTCAGAAAGTACACGCCATCTGCGTAAAATGCGGCAGCCCTGCTAATCACTCACACAGACTTTCAAAGAGCAACGAGCTTGTCGTACTGGGAGAGACAGACATCTATGAGCCTCTCTGCAGACACTGCTATAACTCAGCTATAAAAGAAGAAAAGGAAGCGTAACAGCTTCCTTTTCTTCTTTTATTTCAATGACTTAAGCACTTTAGCCAACTGATCCGGACAGGATGTCCCCCTCTTTCCGCAGGTGATTCCTTCCAGGCGTTTTATCGCCTCTTCTACGGTCATATCCTTAACCAAGGCGCCGATGCCTTTGGCATTTCCTTCACATCCTCTGGTGTATACCACCTTCTGGATCACTCCGTCCACAATCTCGATGTCAATCTTGTTTGAGCAGACCTTTGCGCTTGGCACTGCTGTCACGTATCTCACACCTTCTACCAATTCATCCTTTACGATGCTGAAGTCATTTCCATCAGAAGCGACAGCAGTCTGCTCCTGAGCCATTGCTGTAATACTCATAAGTATAAAAGCAGTTAAGATAAGTAATCGTTTCATATGATTTTGGATATAAAAAATCGAAGCTGACTCTAGAACAAACTAGAACAAAGTAGGATGATTATCATCCAGTTCCTTCAGTATCTTTTCCATTATAGCCTCTCTGAACAGCACTGCCTTTGTACCGACACGGAACTTGTCACAATACTGTTCTATAGCAGCCATCTCACTGTCATTCAAATAAATGACCTGCCTGTGCTTGCGTACCAGCGACTCCTTCTGTTTCTTCAGGTACTCAGGGTCTACCCCCTGCACATTATTTTTCTTCTTCTTTGCCAAATCTTTACGTATTGATTGAAGTGCAAAAATAGTAAAAAAATCCTCCAACATATGCAGTATTTTCGTATATTTGCGTCTGTTATGTCCGTATTGATCCAAATATTTGTCCGACTTTAGGAGGGGCTTTAAAAGCACTTCCCTCCCAATTGCAATTGACAATCTCGGTTTGTCTTGCCGTTTGGATCTCAATCGACTCCCAATTTCCGGGACATTCCACGAATTCACAAAATATTACTATATTTTAGACATCTATGCAGATTGATGTATTGGTGGCTGATGCAAGCCACGTGAAATATGCCGATGAAATTTGCGAAGAGATTCTTATTTCAGCACGCGAAAGAGGAACCGGTATCGCAAGAAGAACACCGGAATATATTATTGACAAGATGCTGGCAGGCAAGGCAGTGATTGCTGTAGCCGAAGACGGCAGATTTGCAGGCTTCTCATACATAGAGACCTGGGGTGGAAAACAGTATGTAGCCAACTCCGGACTCATCGTTGCCCACGGATTCCGAGGACTCGGTCTGGCAATGAGAATCAAAAGCCGCATCTTCCAGCTTTCAAGAGAACTCTATCCTCAAGCAAAGATATTCAGTATAACCACCGGAGCAGCCGTAATGAAGATGAATTACGAGCTTGGCTTCAGACCGGTGACATTTGCGGCCCTTACAGATGATCCTGAATTCTGGAAAGGATGCCAGGGCTGCCGCAACTACTCTATCCTCGAAGCGAACGAGCACAGGATGTGCCTCTGCACAGGTCTTCTCTACGACCCATCCGAGCACATCGACGTTATGGATCCGGCTCACCCGGAACGCCTCGGCCTCAAGGACGGAGATCAGAGAAACCAGTAATCACAATCCCCAAGTAAATAAGCAAAAAAGTATATATATGAACAACAAGGTTGTACTCGCCTTCAGCGGCGGACTTGACACATCATTCTGTGTCCCATATCTGAAAAACGAAAGAGGGCTCGAAGTCCACACTATAATGGTCAACACCGGCGGCTTCTCTGATGAAGAGGCAAAGGCAATCGAGGAGAGCGCACTCACACTGGGAGCAGCTTCACACAAGACTGTAAATGCAGTCGACACTTACTACAAGAAGGGCATCAAGTACCTCATCTACGGTAACATCCTCAAGAACGGCACCTACCCTCTTTCAGTAAGCTCGGAGAGAGTGTTCCAGGCACTTGAAGTACTCAAGCATGTACAGGAGCTCGGAGCTGCCTATGTAGCTCACGGCAGTACAGGAGCCGGCAACGACCAGGTACGCTTTGACATCGTGTTCGAGATCCTTGCACCACAGGTGCAGATCATCGCTCCGGTAAGAGAGCACAGCTTCACACGCCAGTATGAGATCGAGTACCTCCAGAAGAACGGCTTCGAGGCTTCTTGGGAGAAGGCAAAGTACTCTATCAACCAGGGACTCTGGGGAACAAGTATCGGAGGTGTAGAGACACTCTCGTCAGACGGCTACCTTCCTGAAGAGGCTTACCCTGTACAGGTGACCAAGACAACTCCCGAGCACATCAAGATCGGATTCCACAAGGGAGAGCCGGTTTCATTCAATGGAGTGGAGATGAGTCCGGTAGAGGTCATCAAGGCCATCAGAGACGTGGCAGCTCCGTTCGGAATCGGACGTGACATCCACATCGGAGACACCATCATCGGCATCAAGGGCCGAGTAGGTTTCGAGGCTGCAGCACCGCTCATCATCATCAAGGCTCACCACCTCCTCGAGAAGCACACCCTCACAAAGGGACAGATCTACTGGAAGGAGCAGATCGCAGGCTGGTACGGCCAGCAGATGCACGAGGCAATGTACCTCGATCCTGTGATGAGAGACATGGAGGCAATGATGGACAGCATCGAGAAGAACGTTACAGGAGAGGTAGAGGTTGCCCTTATGCCTTACCACTTCTCAGTACTCGGATGCAAGAGCGAGCACGATCTCATGAGCTCTAAGTTCGGAGCATACGGCGAGATCAACAAGTCATACACAGGTCAGGACGTGGTAGGCTTCACCAAGGTAATTGCCAACCCGCTCAAGATATATTACAGCGTAAACGGAGAGATCGATGAGTAAGATCAGAGTCGCAATCGCAGGCGGAACGGGCTACACAGGAGGTGAGCTCTTCAGAATCCTGCTCAACCACCCGAACGTAGAGATCGTTGCAGCCACAACGACATCATCAGCAGGCGTCCCAGTGGCGCAGGTACACAGAGATCTGATCGGTGAGACAGATCTCTGCTTCGGTACTGAGCTCAACGACCCTGACGTGATCTTCCTGTGTCTGGGACACGGAATCTCAAGACAATTCGTAGACACTAACGACATCAAGCCTTCGTGCCGCATCATCGACCTCGGCAACGACTTCAGACTTGACGGTGACTACGCAGGAAGAAACTTCGTATACGGTCTTTGCGAGAGTGCAAAGGAGGACATCCGCAAGGCACACGATGTAGCCAACCCGGGATGTTTTGCCACAGCCATCCAGCTGGCAGTTCTTCCTCTTGCAGCCGCAGGTAAGCTCAACGATGAAGTACATGTCACGGCAATCACCGGATCGACAGGAGCAGGCAAGAAGCCAGGTGAAACCACCCACTTCAGCTACCGCAACGACAACATATCGATCTACAAGCTCTTCAGCCACCAGCACCTCGCTGAGATCAAGAAGAACATAGTCAAGGTCGGAGCGCTCGATGCTGAGCCAAAGGTGAACTTCGTGCCTCTCCGCGGCGATTTCGCAAGAGGAATATTCGCAAGTGTGTACACAAAGGCTGCAGAGGGTCTGACACTTGAAGATTATCAGAAGATATATGAGGACTACTACGCAGCTTCACCGTTTGTCTTCCTGAGCAAGGAGGGCATCTCGATGAAGGAAGTGGTCAACACAAACAAGGCTCTGCTGCACGTGGAGCTGCACGACGGCTACATCCACATCGCTTCTGCGATCGACAATCTCATCAAGGGCGCATCAGGACAGGCCGTACAGAATATGAACCTTATGTTCAGACTTCCAGAGGACACAGGCCTCCGTCTGAAGCCGTCAGCATTCTAAATTAAGGAATATGAATTTATTTGACGTTTACCCTCTTTGGGACATCGAGCCGGTAAAAGGATCGGGAACAACGCTTTGGGATAAAAACGGGGAGGTATATACCGACCTTTACGGCGGTCACGCCGTCATATCCGTAGGTCATTGTCATCCTCACTATGTGAAGAAGGTGCAGGAGCAGGCCGCTACGCTCGGCTTCTATTCGAACGCAGTGCAGAACTCGCTTCAGAAGGAGCTTGCCGCAAAACTTGGCAAGGTAAGCGGCTATGACGACTATGCCCTCTTCCTCTGCAACAGTGGTGCAGAGGCAAATGAAAATGCCCTCAAGGTGGCATCTTTCCACACAGGAAAGCCGAAGGTACTCGCATTCAACAAGGCCTTCCACGGAAGAACTTCAGGTGCTGTCGCAGCAACCGACAACCCGAAGATCCAGGCTCCGTTCAACAAGACTGAGAATATCGTTTTCGCTCCTCTCAATGACCTCGCGGCTGTAGAGGCTGAACTCTCAAAGGGAGATTTTGCTGCTGTAATCATCGAAGGTATCCAGGGAGTGGCAGGAATATATGAACCTACAACAGAGTTCATGCATGGCCTGAGAGAGCTTTGCGACAGACTCTCTGTCGTACTCATCCTTGACGAGATCCAGTCAGGCTACGGACGTACAGGAAAGTTCTTTGCACACCAGCACTACGGAATAAAGGCTGACATCATCACTACAGCCAAGGGAATGGGTAACGGCTTCCCTATCGGAGGCGTGCTCATCAGCCCTTCGATCAAGCCTTCATACGGAATGCTCGGCACAACATTCGGTGGAAACCACCTTGCTTGTTCGGCAGCCATCGCAGTACTGGAAATCATTGAAAATGAAAACCTTGTAGAGAATGCCGAAAAAATCGGAGAATATTTCAGACAGGAGCTCTCGACTGACAAGGCAGTGAAGGAGTATCGAGGCAAAGGCCTGATGATCGGTCTGGAACTTAATGAGGAATATATCGGACTCCGCAACAAGCTTCTGTTTGAGAAGCATTTCTTCACAGGAGCCGCAGGCGCAGGAGTCATCAGACTTCTCCCTTCACTGACAGTGTCCCAGGAGACTGCAGAATCATTTGTTAAAGCTTGGAAAGAACTGACATGATGAGACATTTCACTTCAATAACACAGCTAGGCGACCTCAAGGATGCACTCCAGGCCGCAAAATATGTAAAGGAAAATCCTTTTGCAGATCAGGAACTCGGCAGGAACAAGACCCTGCTTATGATCTTCTTCAACTCAAGTCTCCGCACAAGGCTCAGCACCCAGAAGGCTGCGCTTAATCTCGGAATGAACGTGATCGTCCTGGACGTAAACCAGGGAGCATGGAAACTGGAGACAGAGCACGGTGTGATTATGGACGGCGACAAGCCTGAGCACCTTCTTGAAGCAATTCCGGTTATGGGTTGCTACTGCGATGTGATCGGAGTCCGCGCATTTGCTAACCTTGCGAACAAGGAGGATGACTATAACGAGGTGATCATCAACCAGTTCATCAAGTATTCAGGCAAGCCGGTGTTCAGCATGGAGGCTGCCACAAGACATCCTCTCCAGACATTTACCGACCTGATCACCATTGAGGAATACAAGAAGACTGACAGACCTAAGATCGTCATGACTTGGGCTCCACATCCGAAGGCGTTGCCACAGGCTGTTCCAAACTCTTTCGCTGAAGGTATCAATATGACCGATTATGACTTCGTGATCACCCACCCTAAGGGCTACGAGCTCGATCCGGCATTCACTGGTCGTGCACGTATCGAATACGATCAGAGAAAGGCATTCGAGGGAGCGGATTTCGTATATGCGAAGAACTGGTCTGCATATGCGGGAGAAAACTACGGAAAAGTGCTCTGCACCGACCGCGAATGGACTGTTGACGCAGAAAAGATGGCGCTCACAAACAACGCCTACTTCATGCACTGCCTCCCTGTACGCAGAAATATGATCGTTACCGACGAGGTGATCGAAAGCCCTCAGTCGATCGTTATCCCTGAGGCAGCAAACAGAGTAGTCTCAGCCCAGACCGTCTTGAAAGAAATACTGAAAGCGCTGTAAAGCGTCATGCCCGACCTGATCGGGCATCTAATGCCTTAAAAACATGATCAAAGTAATAAAAATAGGCGGCAACATCGTCGACAACCCCGAACTCCTGCAGCAATTCGTCAAGGACTTCGCCTCAATGCCCGGAATGAAGATTCTCGTTCACGGCGGCGGAGTGATGGCAAGCCAGATGCAGAAGGCTATGGGAATGTCACCTGTGATGATCGAAGGAAGACGCGTCACTGACGAAGACACCCTGAAGATCGTCACCATGGTATATGCCGGCTGGTGCAACAAACACATCACCGCTCTGCTTCAGGCAGAAGGCTGCAATGCGATCGGACTTTGCGGAGCAGACTGCAATGTGATCAAAGCCGTAAAGCGCGCATCGGTAATGGTGGAAAGTCTCGGTCACGAGGTGGACTACGGCTATGTCGGAGATGTAAAACCGGAAGGCATCAACACAAGCTTCCTGTACTCTCTTCTTGAGAAGGGAATCGTGCCTGTGCTCAGTGCCATCAACCACGATGGCGAAGGCAATCTCCTGAACACCAACGCCGACACAATCGCCTCATCTGTGGCCACAGCACTTTCTCAGTACAAGTACCGCACTGTCAAGGATGTATGCCACGCGTGCCAGGAATGTACCCACTGCAGCGATGACGGAAGACTGACTCACGAGACAGAACTCATATATTGCTTTGAGAAGGACGGTGTCCTGATGGACAAAGACGATGACAACAGCGTCATTCCGGAAATCGACAAGGCAGCATTCGAGAAGCTGAAGAGCGAAGGCGTAGTGGCTGACGGTATGATCCCGAAGCTCACCAATTCATTCAAGGCGATAGGATCAGGAGTAAGCAGAGTGATAATAAAGCATGCACGCAATCTCCTCAACAGCAAGGGAACAACATTGATATAAGAAATCTATGACAGAGGTCAATGACATACAGAGGCTGACTCAGGAGGCCGCAGCACTGCTCAAAGAGATGATAGCAGTACCTTCTCCTTCATTCAAGGAGGACGAGGTCTGCACTCTGATATGCAGGTGGATGAAAGACAGAGGGATAGAGCACGAGCGCATAGGCAACAACATCGTAGCCGAAAGCGTCGCAGATCCTTCGCGTCCGACAATTATGCTGTGCGCCCACATTGACACTGTTGAAGCAAGCGTAGATTATAGCTTCGACCCATACAAGCCCGACTATTCGGTTGCAGCAAAGATCATAAGCGACCTTACCGACATGGAATGCGGTGAGAATGACATAGTAGCAGGTCTCGGCAGCAATGACGACGGTGCATCGGTTGTGTCTATGCTTGCAGCATACAGACATCTGCAAGGCAAGGCGAATATGATTCTTGCGCTGACCTGCGAGGAGGAAAGATCCGGCAAGGGCGGCATGACAGGACTCTGGCCATCACTGGCGCCAAAAGTTGATTTCGCTATTGTCGGGGAGCCTACAGGAATGAGGGCTGCCATAGCAGAAAGAGGACTGCTGGTGATTGATGCAAGAGCATATGGAATCAGCGGACACGCAGCGAGAAACGAAGGCAAGAATGCACTGTACATCGCTCTTGAGGACATTGACAGACTGCGTCATTACGAATTTGAGAAAGTCTCCCCAATAATGGGAAGGGTCAACATCAATGTCACTCAGATCTATGCGGGAAGCGCACATAATGTGATTCCGGACCAGTGCGATTTCGTCATCGACATAAGGCCTACAGAGCAGTATACGAATGAGGAGATTCTACGTGAATTGCAGGGCATATGCAAAAGTGACCTTATCCCACGAAACCTTGCGAACCTGTCGAGCGCCACTGAGTTCGACTCGCCTCTCATAGAAGCTGCAGAAGATCTGGGAATAGACACGTTCTCATCGCCGACAACATCAGACTGGATGAGGATAACCTGCGATGCAGTCAAAATGGGCCCGGGAGAATCATCCCGCTCCCACAGAAAAGACGAATATGTCTTGCTTAAAGAAATACACAACGGCATAGAAACATATACCAAATATATAAATCATATTTTCAAGTAGGTATATACTGAAATGGAAGCGACATGCCACCCCCGGCTAGGGGGTGCCCAAACGAAGTGGGGCGGGGGTCGCTGGAATTTTAGTATATTCCTACATATAATTAAATATTATGAGTACACTTTGGAGTAAGGGAATACAAGCCACTGATCTGGTGGAGGATTTTACTGTAGGTAACGACCGCATTCTTGATATGCGTCTTGCTAAATACGACGTTATTGGATCAAAAGCACACATCAAGATGCTCGAGTCCATCGGTCTGCTTACTGCGGAAGAACTCGAGACACTGACTGCTGCTTTGGATCAGATCCTCAGCGAGATCGAGGCTGGACAGTTCATTCTTGAGGACGATGTCGAGGACATCCACTCTCAGGTAGAACTTCTTCTGACCCGCCGCCTCGGCGACATCGGCAAGAAGATCCACTCAGGCCGCTCCCGAAACGACCAGGTGCTCGTAGACGTAAAACTCTTCCTCAAGGACGAGGTACTCACCCTCAGAAACGAAGTTCTGGAACTCTTCCATACCCTCCAGAAACTCAGCGAACAGCACAAGAACGTGCTTCTCCCAGGCTACACCCACGGCCAGGTAGCGATGCCATCATCATTCGGACTATGGTTCGGAGCCTATGCTGAAGCCCTTGCTGACGATATGTATATGCTCCGCGGAGCCTACAATGTCACTGACCAGAACCCACTCGGTTCAGCAGCCGGCTACGGAAGCTCCTTCCCTCTTGACCGTCAGATGACCACCGACCTCCTCGAGTTCGGAAGCCTTGACTACAACGTGGTGGCAGCCCAGCTCAGCCGCGGCAAATCAGAGCGTGCAGTTGCCTCAGCAATGGGAGCCATCGCACTCACCCTCAACAAGTTCGCCGCAGACTGCTGTATGTATATGAGCCCTAACTACGGCTTCATCAAATTCCCTGATGAACTTACCACAGGCTCGAGCATCATGCCTCACAAGAAGAACCCTGACGTGTGGGAGATCATGAGAGGAAACTGCAACAGGATAATGTCTGCCGAGACTCAGATCTCTATGCTCTGCAGCAACATGCCGCACGGTTACCACCGCGAGTTCCAGCTCCTCAAGGACATCCTCTTCCCTACTCTCGAGCTCATGCACAAGTGCCTTGGAATGGCTGACTACATGCTCCAGCATATCACAGTTAAGGAAGGCATCCTCGATGCCCCTATATATGACTACCTCTTCACAGTTGAGGAAGTCAACCGCCGCACCCTCAACGGTATGCCGTTCCGTGATGCTTATAAAACTGTCGGAATCGAAGTGAACGAGGGCCGTTTCAGCTACCAGGGAGCAGAAGGAAAGACAAACGGCCAGCTTACGCCGGCCGATCTCAATCACACATCCCTCGGCAGCCTCGGCAACCTCTGCACAGAAAAGATCTGCGCTAAGATGCAATCTGCCGCTGAATTCTAATGTATATCTGTCATATCGAGCGCCTGAAAGGCGTCGAGATGTCTCTTACTTTATACCATATTTCCTGAAGATCTTCAAGATCTTAGGAGATATGCTTTCCAGCATATATGTAAATCCCAAGTCTGTCGGATGCGATCCGTCGGAAGTAGCGATGTGCTCATCTCCGAGGAAGTCATCTGACGGGAGGAAGTATATATGCTTGTCTGTCTTCATTCTTTCGCGGATCTCCTCCTCTGCAGCAGCCTGCTTTGTCGCCTCGAAGTCTTCTCTCCAAGTGTCGAAGTTGCGGCTCTCGCGACGCTCTGTCTGCATGAAGATAAGCGGAACATTCGGATGGGCCGCACGGATTATATCCACAAATGCATCGAAGTTTTCGTGGATGAGTTCTGCTGACGGATTTGAGAAGGCGTCAAAGATAAAGGCATCAACATCCTTGATGTCAGCGAGATACTGAGCATATTCCTTCTGAAGTTTTGACTTTCCGCTGAAGCCGAGATTGAAGGTGTAGAAGCCGTTGTCGCGACCGAATCTTGCAGCATAGCTCATTCCCGGACGGGAAGCTGCAAGACCGTGGGTAACGCTTGAACCCTTGACTACGATACGGTACTTGAAAGGATTCTCGATAGGCTCGACATATGAACCTTCTTCTACTCCGATGAAAAGCGAATCAAGGCTGTCAAACAATGGAAGATAAAGGAGACACTCCTTTCTTCCCGGTGCCATAGACTTTACGATTGTTCCTTCGTGCTGATCGTAAGCCGGTCCTTTGCTCATCTTTGGTCTTCCGACTCCTGCAAAAACCCATTCGCCGTCCTTCTTTATATAAAGGTCAAGGCCTTTCTGAGCGATGGCAGTAAAGTTCTCTTCGGCATTCTTCTCCGAAGTCTGCCATTTAGCCTTGATTATAGGACTGTCTGTTGCGAAAAGCACTGCAAGACCTGTAGAGTGGCAGGCATATTCCTCGATCACTTCGTCATTGAACCTGTCTCTTATACACATCTCCGAGCCCACGAGACCCTAAGACATCTCGTATGCCGTCTTCTGCTTGAAAAG
>CANBDZ010000021.1 GCA_947367375.1 uncultured Bacteroidales bacterium
ATACAAGGTAGTACTCATTGAACCTTCGGAGATTATAGCCACAGGCATTGCCGCTATAATAAACGGGAACCCACAATTCTGTGTCGCGCAGACACTGAACTCCCCGTCATACTACAACTCGAACGACAGCCACGTTGACATTGTGGTGATAAACCCCACAGTCGTGGACTATAACGACAGGCTCGACATACGCTCCTGGCTAGGTGCGGGCAACACAGCCCGTGTGGCGCTCACATACAGCAACTACGAGGAGAACGTGCTTCGCCAGTACGACGAGTGCATAGGCATATACGACAATGCGGCACGTATAATACAGAAACTACGCAACGCCATTGACGAGAACAGCAAGAACCCAAAGAACGACCTCAACGAACTCTCCTCGCGGCGTGTAAGCAAGGTCTGTCCTTTCGGCGAGGTTGAACGACACACGGTTTCTCAGAAGGGTCCTGTCCATCCAGTTTGCAAGGAGGACCCATCTCTTGTGCTTCGGCATTCCGAGGATCTTCGCCTTCGAATCAAGTTTCAAGGCATATGGTTTCTTAGGGTAGCTCCAGGTGCTGTTTCCGCGGCCTCTCACGCTTGTCGAGCCTTCGTAGTCCACTGTCCAGTCAGAGTTGTAAACGGTCACATAAGAGCCTTCCAGCCAATCCTCCCACTTGCTTGGAATGGTCTTGCCTCCGGCGGTCTCAATGAAGACCAGAGGAAGACCGGAATACTCTACTGTCAGGGTGAAAGTGTACTCGATCCTGTCCTTGACAGTGTAGGTCACAGGCTTGGAGAAGTCGTTGACTGTCACTCCGCTAATCTGCTCGACGCCGTCCACATATACCTTTGCTCCGCGGGAGTCGAAAGTGGCGATAAGGTGCGGGCTAGTGATCTTCGGCGAGGTGAGGACTGCGTTGCCGGTTGAGACATTCACGATATGATCAGAGTCAAGAGCTGTCTTGTTGTTTTCCTGAAGGAACTGGACGGTGCGGAAGATCGGAGCCTTCTGGACATAGACGCGGAAGTAGTCCGAAGTGACTGTGTACAGTTCTCCCGCATCGTTTGTAGCTGTCACTCGCAGGAGGGATGATTCGTCATATGATGACGACTCGCCCTTGTCTCGGATCATGGCCTTGTAGCGGCCTTCCTTTTCAGAGACCAGAGTCACAGATTCAAGAGCGTAGTTCTGAGGGACAACCGTAGCCGGAGATCCCTTCACGCCCAGCCTGATCTGACAGTCCGGAGACGAGACATCGAAGTTGAAGTCCGCGTCTGCCGGTGTCACGACAAATTCCAATTCTTCCAGGGAACCAGGACCGAACACCACAGTGGCGTCAGTTGTCAGGCCGATGCCTTGAACAGCAATGATTGGATCCGTTTTCTGACAGGCCACAAGTGCCATCAGCATTGTGATTGCTGATATAAATATTGAACGCATAAAATTCTCTCGTTAAACCAACCAAATATATGACAATATTTTGTATTTTTGAAGGACTGACTTCTAAATGTTAAGCATATGAAACACAGACTTCTTGCGAAAGTAGCACTCGCTGTTGCGCTTTCGGCCGCAGCGCTTCCAGTGGGAGCGACAAAACTCATCGGACTGAAGGTGGTGGACAAGGACTACCTCATGGTACACTTCCGCGACGGAGAAGTACGCTACCGCGATGACGGAACAGGTCCGAGCGCCTATCTGGGCCACACTTTTGTAGAAGGAGACGACACGCTTAAGGTGTTCGGCCAGCGCCTTGACGCAGCTGTAGCAGCACAGGCTCAGGGTTGGAAGATCACTTCTTCTGACGACAAGACATTCGGAAGTCTTGCAGCATCGGCTGCCTGGCGTAAGTCAAAGCCGATGAACACTGACAACACCCTCACAAGCGAACTGGACCACTGGATCTTCCTCCAGCTGCCTAAGTCCATGAAGCAGGGCTGCACCTACACAGTCACCATTCCGGAAGGCCTGGGTTCGGACAAGGAAAGCGCTCAGGTCAAATTCGACATATGGAATTCGCAGTCGGAGGCTGTCCATGTCAACATAATAGGTTATTCTCCTCAGGAGGCTGTAAAGGCAGCCGACCTCTACCTCTGGCTTGGTGACGGAGGACAGAGAGACTACACTTCCTTCGAGGGCAAGAAGGTCTATCTGTACAACGTCGAGACCGGCGAAAAGTCCAAGGTTGGAAATGTAAAGTTCTGGAAAAAGGCTTCCGAGCATCCTGCTGAAGCAAACGGAAAGAACATGACAGGCTCCGATGTGTGGAACATCGACTTCAAGACCGCCAAGACAGGAAAGTACCGCCTCGTCGTGGAAGAAGTCGGCTGCAGTATGGATTTCGAGATCAGTAATGAAATATATTTCCAGCCATATCACTATAGCCTTCGAGGCTACTACTATATGCGTCTGGGCGAACCTATGGACCCTTCCATCACTCCTGTACCAAGACAGCCTATGTTCATTCCGGAAGTGGATCCAATAGGCCTTACAGTCTATAAGACAGACATGCACCCATGGCATCCTGACTGGAGAAAGCTCAGAGGCGACGTCTGGGACGAGCCTCATTTCAAGCCGGCACTCGAATCAGAGTTCTGGAAGCACCGTCTTCCTGGCAATCCGGTAAACACTGAAGTTCGCGGAGGCCATTCAGATGCAATGGACTGGGACCGTCATCTTGCACACGTCAGCAACATCTACGACCTCCTGCTTCCATATATACTTACAGGTGGACGTGTCAGCGAAGACAATCTCAGCATCAGGGAAAGCGGCAACGGAATTCCTGACCTCATCGACGAGGCACGCAACGAAGTGGACTTCTTCCTGAGCATTCGCGACGGAGAAGGCTACTCGCAGGGCGTGACCAATCCTTCAAAGGAATGGAGCATAATGTTCCAGGCCGGCTGCACCACAATGGCGGCTTGGGCTAACGCAGCGAACTGCGCAATGCTCGGAGAGGCATTCAGGATAATGGGCGACAAGGAACTTTGCGACTACTACACAACCGAAGCGATCAAGGCCTTTGAATATGCGGAAAGACAGGAGTGGACCCAGCTTGATGACCTTCAGAATATAGGCACATCGAGTATGCGAGGCCGCGACTTCCGCCAGATGGCGGCGGCCTACCTCTACAACCTGACCGGGGACACAAAATGGGAGGATATAATGGCAGCGGAAAGCGTCATCAAGGACGGAGCGACACCTGTGTTCAAGAAGGATTGGGGCGACCAGTACTATCAGATATGGGGAACTGCAGCCTACCTCACCTGTCCGCACACCCGCAACTACCCGCAGCTCTATGCTGACATGAAGTCAAGCGTCAACGTGCAGGCCGATGAGAACAATGTGAATAAAATGAATATGCGTCCGTCACGCCGCACAGCCAACGACCCACGCTGGCAGACTTCGCAGAATCTCCATATGGTCATGCTGGCGCATTACATCGCTGACAACAGCAAGCGCCGTGCACAGCTCGAGCAGGCGATGTACATCGAAGCGGGCTGGGCTCTCGGAAGAAACCCTTCAAACACAGTGGAGATGACAGGCCTCGGAGAGCGCCATATCACAGACTGCTACACCACAGGCCGTAATGACGGCAGTCCGGAGTCACATCCTGGACAGACTCCGTTCAACGGAACCGAAGTCTGGTCACCAGGCAACGGCGGCGATGCACGAATCATCCTCTCAAGATGCTATCCGGACTGGAACGAAGGTCTCTGGCCACATCAGGAGTCATTCTTCAACATCCGTTACATGTGGGTAAATGCTGAATTCACCCCACGCGAAACGATGAGAGGAAAGATGGCCCTCCTGGCCTACCTGTATGGTATCAGGAAATAATCCTACTATTCATCCAGGATCTGCGAGGCGTGGTTTGAAGTGTCCACTTTCTCGATGATCTTCTCAAGGGTACCTGTCTCGTCAAAGATGAAGGTACGCCTGATGGTTCCCATAACAGTCTTGCCGTACATTTTCTTCTCACCCCAGGCTCCGAATGCCTGAAGCATCTGTGTAGATGTGTCTGAGAGCAAAGTGAACGGCAATTCGTATTTTGCCTGGAACTTCTTGTGGGATGCTGCGCTGTCCTTGCTCACGCCGACTACATTGTAGCCTTTGGCGAGCAGGGCCTCGTAGTTGTCACGAAGGTTGCAGGCTTCAGCCGTGCAGCCGCTTGTGTTATCCTTCGGGTAAAAATATACCACAGTCTTCTTACCGATAAGGTCATTTGAAGTGACCTTGTTGCCGTCCTGGTCCACAACCTCAAAGTACGGCATCTTGTCTCCTATTGCCAACATAATTTCAAATTGTCATTTATACCGTCGTGGCACTGCTGCACCATGCGTACGCAGGGCCATCGAGCCACCATAATTTCCACGATAAATATAAAAACTATTTGCTAATTTTGCACCACTATGAGAGATTCGGAAATAAAAGCTTATATCTACGACGAGATCGTGCCGCGTTATTCTGCGTTTGACAAGGCCCATAAGGAAGATCATGCTCTGACTGTCATCAGGCAGTCCGAGGCGCTGCTGGACGGCAGGGCTGCCTGGCTTGCTGAGCAGGCTGAGGCAGACAGCATCTGGAGCGCGCCGGTCGACCGCATGCTGCTCCTGACGGCAGCAGCCTGCCACGACCTCGGCCTGGTGAACGGACGCGAAAACCATCACACTGATTCCGGAGCCATCATCCGACAGGACGCCAGACTCAGAAAATGGTTCAGCGAAGAGGAGATCGAGACCATAGCACAGGCTGCCGAGGACCACAGGGCTTCCGGCAAGGGTGCACCAAGAAGCATCTACGGAATGATTGTAGCGGAAGCTGACAGAGTCATCGAAGGAGACACCATCATACGCAGGACCATTCAGTTCGGCCAGAAACATTACCCTGAACTCTGCAGAGAGGAGCAGATCGAAAGGGCCGTAGCGCATCTGAAGGAGAAATACGGACGCGGCGGCTACTTGAAGCTTTGGATTCCGTGGAGCGACAATGCGGTGAGACTGAATGCCTTGCAGGATGTGATAGCAGATGAGAAGGCTGTAAGAGAGAAGGTTGTGGAGATTCTTGAAAGTATGGAATAGATCCCAGATCAAGTCGGGGATGACGAATAACGATATATGACAAAGGTGTATTTTGCAGGATCGATACGCGGAGGGCGTGTTGATGCCGAGGTATATAGGCGTATAATCAGATATATGCAGAAAAGTTCGGTCGTGCTGACCGAGCATATCGGAAGTCCCGACCTCAACCTTATGGAGCAAGGTAAAAGGGATGTAGAGATATATGACCAGGACACGGCTTGGCTTCGCGAGAGCGACATGGTTATAGCCGAGTGTACCTGCCCGTCATTGGGCGTGGGCTATGAGCTGGCATATGCCGAGAAGCTGGGCAAGCCTTGTCATATATTCTATGACAGGACCAAGACTCAGCTTTCAGCGATGCTGACCGGAAATCCTTACTTCAACATCCATCCGTATGAGTGTGAGGAGGATGTTTATCCGGTGATTGATGATATATTGAAATAGATCCCCGATCAGGTCGGGGATGACGTGGGACAAGGTCGGGGATGACGGAGGACAAAGGCGGGGATGAGTGTCAGAAGTTGCGGCAGATTTCCAGGATTTGTTCGCCGTATTTTTCGTAGCGTTTTTCTCCGAAGCCTTTGATTGACAGGAGTTCCGCCTTAGTCTTAGGCACGTACATCGCTATTTCGAGCAGGGCGCTCTGCGGCATTATCGTATATGCCGGCATATTTTCTTTCTTGAAGCGTTCCATCCTCCACTGCTGGAGCTTTTCCTTGAGCTCTTCATTCACCGAACCGGACTCCCCTTCCTTGCGTTCCACCTTTCTGAGTCGGCGTTTCTTTGTAATGTTACGTTCTTCCAGAATGCACTCAGTCCTTATCTTGCAGAGCTTCTCCACTGAGCAGGATCCATCACCGACCACCTCGAGTGATCTGTGCAGGATTTCCAATGCTACAAGAGTCTCGTCAGTCGCCTCCTTCACCTTCTTTTTGAGTTCCTTGTTGTCGAGTTCCAAGCCATTCACCGAGTGGCACACATCACGGATTTCACTCACCAAAGGCTGGAAGTATCCCACAGCCTTCTGCAGTCTCTCCTTAAGATAGCTGTCATCCGGCTGGGCTGCCGCCTCGATTTTTGAAAGCTGCACACGGAACTTGTCAGCCACACCGGAAGCATCATGAAGCTTTGACCAAGCTGAGAGAAGGTTTTGATATTCAGTTACATATATATCCTGAAGCCTTTCCTTCCAAAGTTTCATCATCCATGCGAACGAGTGCTTCAATTCGTCGAAGTCGAAGACTTCACGCAACTTTTCATATATATAATGAACTTCCTCAGCGTCGAGCTTGCCACACGCATCCTGCACTGACGTCATCTCTGCGTTGAAGTCAGCGACGTTGGCATCGGAATATATTGCATATGGGCTGATAGGCGTTTCCAGGGATATGCCCTCGAGGGAACGGCATCTGGACAGGGCCACATAGACCTGACCGAAGGCGAAGGCCGATCCTGCATCGATTATGACATCATCAAAGGTCAGACCCTGGCTTTTGTGGATGGTGATGGCCCATGCAATGCGGAGAGGAATCTGACGGAAGACACCGAGCACCTCTGGCTTGATCGCTCCTGATTCTTCATCCAGAGCGTACTGGGTATTTTCCCAATCGACCGGGGTCACATTAATAACGTTGCCTTCTTCGTCTGACACAGTCACCAGACCTTTTGCAATGTCCAGCACCTTGCCTATCTTGCCGTTGTAGTAGTTTCCTTCCGAGTCATTTCTGACAAACATCACCTGTGCTCCCGGTTTCAGGACCAGGTGTTCGTCTGCCGGATAACTGTTCTCCGGGAAGTCACCCTCAATCTCCGCCACGAATTCTGCAGGCTCACCATCAAGTTCAGCAAGTTTTCGTGAATTGACCTCATCCGCACGGGCGTTGTGAGTAGTCAGGCGTATAGGCTCAGAGCCGTCTTTCAGACGGGTGCTCGGAGCACCAACCCTGGAGTTCAGTCTGTCAAGCAGTTCTTTTGTGATCCTGTTCTCGCGGACTGCATTGAGGATATCGAGGAAGTCCTTGTCCTTCTGACGGTGGACTTTCTGAAGCTCTATGGTCACATAGTCAAGCTTCTGAAGCGCCTTGGAGTGGAAGAAGTACGGAGACTTGTAGACCTGGGCCATATAATGTCTCTCATCCTCCTTCACCACCGGAGAGAGCTGCTGTGCATCGCCGATCATCAGAAGCTGCACGCCGCCAAACGGCTTGTCGTTGCGTCTGTAGCGG
The DNA here is from genome assembly GCA_947367375.1 of uncultured Bacteroidales bacterium. Lineage (GTDB taxonomy): Bacteria > Bacteroidota > Bacteroidia > Bacteroidales > UBA932 > Cryptobacteroides. Next base: position 7,287 of record CANBDZ010000021.1, read on the forward strand.
CGCAGAGTCATGTCCACAGCATCAAGCAGGTCGGCCCTGACCATAGAGATCTCGTCTATAATCAGGAGGTCAAGGGTACGGATGATCTTCACCCTATCCTTTCTGAGGCTGCGAAAACGCTCCGGTGTCTGATACTCGGTAAGAAGTTCCTTTACATCTGGAAGATATGGGCACAGCGGGAGCTGAAAGAATGAGTGGATCGTAGATCCGCCGGCGTTGATGGCCGCCACTCCCGTCGGTGCCAGAACGACAAATCTCTTGGCAGTAGTCCTTGTTATATATTTCAGGAATGTTGTCTTTCCCGTCCCCGCCTTTCCTGTCAGATAAACCGACCGCCCCGTGGCCTTGACATATCTCTCGGCCGTCTCAAAAATCACATCTTTCTCCATATTCCTTTATCATATAATCGCCACAAAAATAGGAAGAATGATGATACAAGCATACGAAAAACGCACTTTTTGTCGCTTGCCTTCCGCAACTTACCCTTTCCTGTAATGCCCTTGCCGCACACGGGGGTCATTTGAGGTTACCCCTGTGTGCAGCGATGTGCCTCAGAATGCACTCAGAGCATGGTCAGCGCACACGGGGGTGGTCTCAAAATACCCCCGTGTGCATTTCTGCTGCCTGGTCCCTGTTGAGATGCCCGATCGAGGTCGGGCATGACGGAGGTCAAATAGCCATTGGGCTCTCGACGCAGGGTTTTCGCCTCAAAAGCCTGCGTCGCTGCAACTGCTGTAGCGGTTATCCATAAAAAGGGCCGTTTTTATGGATAAGGTGAGCAAAATGCAGCTCTTTTCCATGAAAAGGGGTGTTTTTATGGATAAGGTGGGTGAGGGAGGTATATTTTATTGGGGAACGGATGATTTTTTTGACTGATAGAGGGTTTATGTATATATTTGTAGAATTGGTCGAATAATTAATTCTAACGATTACATATGAAGTACACTTATGCAGCGTCCGGCAAGCCGAACACCCGTATTGATGTTGCGGACATTCTCCGAGGCATCGCCATTGCCGGAATCATTCTTATCCATTTCATCGAACAGCTTAATTTCTATCTGTTCCCTGAGCCTACCAGCGAACTGTGGGCAACTGTAAACAAGGCAGTCTGGGATTCGACCTTCTTCCTGCTCGCGGGAAAGATGTATGCGATCTTCGCTATGCTCTTCGGACTCAGCTTCTACATCCAGCATGACAATCAGGCTCAGAAGGGAATCGACTTCCGTCCGAGATTCCTCTGGAGAATGATCCTCCTGATGCTCTTCGGTCTGTTTGACCTCCTTTTCTACAACGGAGACATCCTGTTCATCTATGCAGTCTGCGGTGTACTCATCATTCCTCTCATCAGGGCAAGCAACAAGGTCCTCATCGGACTCATCTGTCTCCTGCTTCTCCAGCCTGTAGAGCTCGTTTACCTTATAATGGGACTCATCAACCCTGAGACTCAGCCACTTGACCTCGGCAGCGCAAACTACTACGGAGCCATCATCGCTTCCCAGTCAGAAGGAAACATCATCGATGTTGCCATCGCGGGTGTGAAGAACGGTCTTCCAGCCAACTTCCTTTGGGCTATTGAGAACGGCCGTATGACTCAGACCATCCTCTTCTTCCTCTTCGGTATCATGCTCGGAAGAACACGCCTCTTCTACAACGAGGGCAACAACCTCAAGATCTGGAAGAAGATCCTTGTCGGCTCTGTGATTGCATTTGCTGTGCTCCTCCCTCTCTACATCTTTGTACCTAAGGCAGTGGAGATCAGATGTGTGTCAAACAGCCTCAACGTTGCTTTGAACATGTGGAAGAACATCTCTATGATGCTGTTCATCGTTTCAGGAGTGACACTCCTCTACTACAACACTTCAGCAAAGAACTGGCTCATCAAGATCGCTCCTTACGGAAAGATGAGTCTTACAAACTACCTCGGCCAGTCGCTCATCGGAGCTGCGCTGTTCTACAACTGGGGTCTCGGACTCTTCAGATACTGCGGTCACACTGTCAGCTTCCTCCTCGGTGTAGCTTGTATCATAGTGCAGTTCATCTTCTGTACATGGTGGATGAAGCACCACAAGAGAGGACCTTTCGAACAGCTCTGGTGCTGGGCAACTTGGCTCGGAAAGAAGAACTAAAAACCTATTAACTTTACGATTATGAAACTTAAATCTTTACTGGTCGCTCTTGCGGCACTTACTCTTATGAATGCTTGCACAACCCCAACCACAAACACAGTTGACGCTGTTCTGGAGAACATCCACGCAAGAAAGAGCGTACGTCAGTTTACTGATGAGCCTGTTTCACAGGAGCACATCGAGACTATGCTGAAGGCTGCAATGGCAGCTCCTACAGCGGTGAACTACCAGCCTTGGAGATTTGTAGTAGTTAATGAGCGTGCTCAGCTAGACGCTATGGCTGAGGTGCTTCCATTTGCAAAGATGCTCAAGCAGGCTCCTCTTGCTATTGTAGTATGCGGTGAGACAACATGGTTTGACGGCAACGAGAACCCATTCTGGCAGCAGGACTGCTCAGCAGCAACTCAGAACCTCCTCCTTGCAGCAGAGGCCCTCGGACTCGGAGCAGTGTGGACAGGAGTTTATCCTGACCTCCAGCGTGCAAGAGAGCTCAGCGACTTCCTCGGCCTTCCTGGCAACGTACAGCCGCTCTGTGCTATTCCAATCGGACACCACGACGGAACAACCCAGCCAAAGGACAAATGGAAACCAGAAAACATCCACTACGGAAAGTGGTAATATAATCCTCATTTAATATCACCTCCGACAATTCATGTCAGAATTTGTTGGAGGTGATATATTTTTCGTTACATTTGTGGAAAATTTCTAACTTTTACCACAAATGGATGCAAAAGACGGCAAATACATCTTCGGAGTCGTGAAGGTGGGTGACAAAGGACAGATCGTGATTCCTCGCGATGCACGCAAAGTTTATGACATTAAGCCAGGGGATGCCCTCCTGCTCCTCGGAGACAAAAGCGGTATGGCCATGATGAAGACTCAGATCTTTGAAGGCTTTATCGATCAGATGATGGAGGGACTCACAAAATGAGAAAGCATTGGATAGACAACCTGCGCTGGGTGACAGTTCTCCTGGTGCTGCTTTACCACGTGATCTATTTCTATAACAACAAGGGTGTCTTCGGAGGTATCGGTGGATTCGGCGACGGTCCTCAGTATCAGGATGTGATTATGTACATCCTCTATCCTTGGTTTATGCCACTGCTCTTTATCCTCGCGGGCATCAGTGCAAGATACGCTCTTAAAAACCGTTCAGGCGAAGAGTGGTTCCAGACACGCACAAGAAAACTCCTCGTTCCGTCTACCATAGGACTCTGCTTCTTCGGAGTCTTCATCGGTTGGTTCAACTCACTGGGCGCACCTGAGGGAATGTTAGATGCACTCCCCCTCCCTGTCAAAGTGTTCATCTGGATAATCAGCGGCACAGGACCTCTCTGGTTCATCCAGGACCTCTGGGTTCTCTCGCTTCTCATTCTTCTTGTCAGAAAAATCGATGCAAATGAGAAGTTCTACAACGCATGCGGCAAGATAGGGACATTCCCTCTCATCCTGCTCGGCGTACTGTTCTGGCTTGGCCACAAGACCCTTATACTTGAGCCGAATCCTCAAGGCATTGACGGTCTTCTGAATCTCTACAAGCCTGTATTCTACGCCATTCCATTGCTGATGGGCTACTTCATCTTCTCGCACGACAGAGTGCAGGAGACCCTGGGCAAGATCTGGGCTCCGCTTATGGTATGTGCAGCTGTAGCAGGCACTGTGCTGACAGTAACCAAGTTCGGACAGGACAACACCCTGCCTCAGTACCTTGGATCACCGCTTAATAATATCTACGGATGGCTTATGTGCCTCGCAATGATGGGATGGTTCAAGAACAGATTTGACTGCACCAACAAGTTTGCCGACTACATGACACGCTCAAGCTACGGCCTTTACATCGTTCACTATCTTGTGATTGCAGCGATTGGCACCACACTGAAGATGAACACACAGCTGCCACCTGTGTGCATGTACATAATCCTGACAATTGCAGTCTTCACCCTCTCACCTCTTATCTATGAGATTCTGCGCAGAATCCCATTCTTGCGCTGGTGCATACTCGGTGAGAAGAAAAGCAAATAAGATCTCCGCAGGTACTATTTTACATACGGAGCATTTCTGAGATAGAGAGCACTCTCGCGCAGACCTTTAAGGATGTTCGGGGTGCTCGCTTCTTCCATTTCCACCACGAAAGAAGTGGTACCGGCCTTCTTGAAGTTACGGAATATGGCGTCAAAGCCCACCATTCCGCTCTGACCGATCTCCCTCTTGTCCTTTATATGAAGGACCTCGAAACGACCTGGATACTTCTGCATATATTCAACCGGCGCAGCTCCTCCGACTACAGCCCAATACACATCCATCTCGATGAATACATTCTCTGGATCTGTGTTGGTGATGAAGTAGTCCATCATTGTTGTGCCAGCCACCTTCGCGAACTCATGGTCGTGGTTATGGTAACCGAAACGGATGCCTGCCTGATTGCACCTGCGGCCGATTTCATTGAGGTAATCCGCCATAGTCTTAAGTTCGGCCTCAGTGTTTAATTTCTGGGAATATGACATCACAAGTCGAGGGATTCCTGCCTTCTTGTGAGCATCAATACACTTGTCCCACCACTCAAGAGCATTGGTGAAATCACCTGAAGCAAACTCCTGCGGAGTGAGGAGGCGTGTTGTGTGGGAAGCTGTGAGTTCCAGACCTGCCTTGTTGACTGCAGCCTTGAAGGCTTCCGGAGAGAGGCCTGAGAAGAGGCCGTCCTCGTAGCTTGCGGCCTCCGCGCCGGTGTAGCCCATCTGGGCAAGGCGCGTGAGCACATATTCATGATTCTTTGCAAAGAGTTCAGGTGTACCGATCAGTGTGCGGGCCGAATATAGCTGGACTGACATATCCACTTTCGGAGCCTCGATCTCATCAGCTATACGGTAGCTCACATATGCGAACTTCTTGCTGTCCGGACTCCAGGAATTTACATTTATGGTTCCCTGGCCGCCGAAAAGTTTCACGAGGGTCTGCGGTTCTCCACCAGCAGCCGGAATCATTCTGAGTTCGACGTTCTGGTTCGCGGTGTGGTCACCAGCGGCGACCTCGTAGTCGTGATAGGCTATATACACGACCTTTTCTCCGTCAGGAGATATATGCGGAAACCACGAATTCATATCCGTATCGAAGGTCATCTGGGTCTGTTCCTTTCCATTCGCCTTCATCCTCCATGCCTGCATTCTTCCGGTACGTACGCTGTTGAACCATATATACTTACCGTCCATACTGTACTCAGGGCCGTCGTCCAGACCCGGCGCATCTGTCAGACGCACTTCCTTGCCGCCCTTGACAGGCATCACATACACATCCTGCTCCTGATTCGGGCCTCGGAATGCGCAGTACGCCACCTTCTTTCCATCCGGGCTTATTCCGTGAAGATAGCTCGGCCCTTCGGGCGTGATCTTCACCGGGTCACCGCCTTCGAACGGCACCATATACACATATGAATTATATCCCCTTTTATTCTCAGGATCATTGCTGCTCAATGCTATCCACTTGCCGTCTGCTGAGATGACATGATCGTTGTTGCACTGGGTAACCGTTCCTGTGTTGATCTCGATCAGATCTGTAGAGCCGTCCGGAGCCACTTTGTAGAGGCGGCCGCTCTTGTTGACTACCAGCCACTTGCCGTCAGAAGTCCAGTTCGGGGCTTCAATCAGGAAAGGGAACTCTTTGATGACCTGGTGAGACTGGGTCTCAAGGTCATATATTTCAAGATAGCTTATTACTTTCTGAGGGTTCTGCGCTGACAGGCTGAGGAGTCCTGCAGAGGCCAGGACTGCACATAAGAGGGTTCTGATTTTCATAGTTCCGAATTAGTTTACTGTATGTAGTCTTTGAAGATTTCGTCGAAGATCTCACCGCGGGTCAGTCTTCCGTTCTCGACGCATATGGTCTCTATAACACCTTTTGTGCAGAGCTTTTCGTCTGACTTGCGGAAGATATCCTGGTAGAAGACGATCCTCGGTCCCTGACGTTTGAGGTTGATGCCTATGAGAAAGCTGTCACCGCTTTTGAGCGGGAGCTTGTACTCGATCGTGATCTTAGCCACCATGGCATCGATTCCGTCGTCGTGAAGTTTACCGAAGTTCACGCCAAGAGTCTCAAGAAACTCGTGACGCGAGTGTTCCATATAGTGCTGATAGTTCGCATTGTTGACTATCCCCTGAAGGTCGCATTCGTAGTCACGGACCTTCATTTCATGTACGAAGATATAATTTTCCTTATTCATAATCTTAAAGTTTTTCACGTCATCACCGGCTTGACCGGTGAGCTTGATATTTTCACGTCATCACCAGCTTGACCGGTGAGCAATATTTTACGTCATCACCGGCTTGACCGGTGATCTCATATTAATATATATACGGAAATAATTTCCATCTAACCTTATCCCTATATTCCTGATAACCATCAAGTTCCGCAACAAGCAGCTGCTCCTCATCCTTGATACGCACTGCAATCACAGGGACATACGGAAGCATCACCGCGAAGGCCCACCAGGATCCCATAATGATCGGCATTGTGAGAAACATCCCTACTGTCGCCGTGTACATCGGATGACGCACTATGCCATACAGACCTGTGCTCACCACCTTCTGTCCCTCAGCCACCTCTATGCTGCGCGAAAGCCATTCGTTCTCCCTCATCACCTCAGCATACATTCCGTAGGATGCAAGGAATATGGCACCTGCAGTCCAGAGTACCCAGTCAGGCATATCCGACCAGCCGAACCTGAAGTCCAGTCCTGCAAGAACGAAACTGGCAATGAAAAGGAGACCGGACACAGCCACCACACCCTTCTGCTTCGAGCGTTCCTCCTTGGCGCGGAGCCTTCTGGAGAGGGTTTCCGGAGCCCAGATCAGGAACACAACACCGATAATGATCATCGGAATAAAGAGGATGGAGATCAGGCGCCACGCTCCCGGGAAGTGAAACGACCCGGCGGGAGCGAAAAGCAAGGCCGCAACAGCAGCCAGGCCGACAATAACCTTTACAAGGGCACTGATGACTAATTTCATATTCCTTATGTAGTTATAGCTCCCTAGTGCCATCTGACCGACACGAAGAGCATACAAATATAAGAAATATAGTAAACTTGCCAAACGCCTAAACACTCGTCAAACACTTAAACCATTACACAGCAGCACGTTAAGCTTTCATTGGCGGGCATTTCCGCCCGGCAACCATTCACTAATACTCTCTGTAACAACATTTTATCCGAAACCACCAACCAAAGCCCGCTTCTCCCAGCCCCCCCTCATGTAGTTCTAGTGAAGTTTAGAGTCGCAAAGTTCACTAGAACTGCTCAAAACAACACCAAAACAGCCAAAAGTGCAAGTTCTAGTGAAGATAAAGGCCAGAAAGTTCACTAGAGCTAATCCTGCATAGTAGCAACGCTGGGATGGCACGCTTCGCGACGCAGGGTTTTCGCACAAAAATCCTGCGTCGGCACACAAAAACACGTCAAATGAAGCATCTGCTATCAGTGACGCATGCTTTTCGGTAAAAAAACCTGCGTCGCGAACACAGATACACTCATTTGACAGACTTCCGATCAGCGACGCAGGGAAAACGGCCCAAAAGCGTGCGTCGAGAACTGTTAAGATGTATTGCTTGATTTGAGCCAAAGCCATATGTGATTTTGCGGCACAAAACAGAGTTTTGTTTCCACATTTTTGCTAAATCTGAAGGTTAAAACGAAACGTAATGAAGAAACTTTTAGCCATTGCAACCTTGCTGATTTCTTTATGCTCCTGCAACAAGTTCGGGCATGAGGAGATATGGGACAAGCTGCAGGATCACGAGGAGAGGATTCTGGAACTGGAGGAGATGTGCAGCAGGCTGAATGAAAACATCGTGGCGTTGCAGGCTGTGCTTACGGCACTTGAGTGCAATGATTATGTGACCGACATAGTGAAGATTATGGAGAACGGAGTCGAGATCGGCTACAGCATAACCTTCGCCAAGGGAGGCACTGTCACTATCTATCATGGAAACGACGGAACAGACGGCAGTGCACCGAAGATAGGCATCCAGAAGGCTGCCGATGGAGAATATTACTGGACCTCCGATGGAGAGTGGCTGACAGATGAAGACGGTGCGAAGATACCGGCCGTCGTCGCAGGCGACGGTGACGGGAAATATATCACCCCGCAGTTCCGTATCGCCGAAGGCATATGGTATATTTCTTACGACAATGGCAATTCCTGGAAATATATCGGCGAACTCAATGAAGAAGAATTCCTTTTCAGTGCGGTCATATATGAAAATAACGTCCTGACGCTTGTGCTTTCGGACGGCACCGAGGTGAAGATCCCGGTCGGCATCGAGTCGCGAGTCGTGGATCTTTTCATATTTATGGGACAGTCGAATATGTCCGGACGAGGAGACGCCTCAAAGGCTCCAACTGTTCCGGAAGGTTGGGGATACGAATATAAAGCCATATCAAATCCTTCAGGGCTGGTGCATATGAAGGAGCCGTTCGGTCTCAAGGAGGAGAATGCGGCAAGCGGAGTCATTGAAAGCGGAGTTGAACGTACCGGATCTTCTGTGTCTGCACTGACTATTGCTTACTATGACTACACCCAGGTTCCTGTAGTTGGCGTATCCTGCTCAAAAGGCGGAACCTCCACCACTTTCTGGATGCCTGGCGGCAAGCCGCTGAAAGATGCGGTCGAAAGACATTTGGCTGCAGAGCAGTGGCTTACAGACAACGGCTACATCATCCGCAACAACTATATGTTCTGGCTCCAGGGAGAAAGCGACAGAAAGATGGCGGCTGCCACCTACAAGTCCAACCTTACAGCCATTGTCAAGGAAATGATAAGCAAGACCGGAGTAACCCACTGTATGATGCTCCGTGTCGGACTTCCAGACGACAAATCAGGCAGTACATCCAACATCATCAAAGTCCAGACAGAGCTCTGCCAGACCTATAAGGAGTTCGTGATGGCATCTACCCTCGTATCAAGTTTTGTGGATGAAGGTCTGATGAAGGACAACTGGCATTACCTTCAGGAAGGTTATAATATGCTTGGCACCGATGCCGGCAAGAATGTCGCATATTTTGTGAACACAGGCATAGAGCCGTACATGTATGACCCTTATTACCAAGGCCTCTACTACCCTGTCACCAAGTTCAAGTCAATCTTCGATGACGACAAGGAGGATGAAGAGTCTGCAGTATGGTACCTTGTAAAGACAGACGAAGTGGACATAAACGGCTCCGCTCCGAGTACGACCTTGAAGACAGACAACAAGTCATATGGACTGACTTGGGGAGCAGAAGAAGACCATAACGCAATCAGGAATAAGCCGATAAACGCAATCCGTTTCATAACTGAATCTACTTCCGGAACAATGCGTATCGGCATCGCGGAAGAAGTGGGAAGCACAGAGATAAGCGGCATTCAGACTGCCACATTAAGCAAGGCGGCGGGTGAAGCTATGGCTGTTGCGAAATTCAGCACAACTTTCACCCTGACAGGAAACCAAGTCTTAGTGATAGAGCCTTCTGACAGAGACATAGACATCACAAAGACACCTCGCGACTACACTTTCAAGTACGCCTACGGCGAAAACTGGGAAGGCAAGGGCGGATTCTACACAAGAGTGCCGATCGACAGGAACGAGGGCACACAGCCTTGGCGCTATTCGACAGGAGCCTGTCTGACTGTCGATGTAGGTTATATTGAATAACGGTCAACCCGGGAATGACTGAATATTATGATGAACACAATGTCATATCGACAGAGCGAAGCGAGTGGAGATATCTGTTTAAAGATGTCTCGACGCCCTGCGGGCGCTCGACATGACATATTGATTGACCAATCTACAGGCGATCGACATGACATATTAATTTTACAATTTATGAGGTATATATTGATAGTGGCGGCGGTGGTTTTAGCAGCGGCGTGCGGACGTTTCGACGATTCGGAAATATGGGACAAGCTGCAGGAGCACGAGGACAGGATTGCAAAGCTTGAGGTCCTGTGCGAGAGGCTGAATGAGAACATATCGGCGTTGCAGACTGTGCTGACTGCACTTGAGTGCAATGACTACATCACTGATGTCACGAAGATTATGGAGAACGGAGTCGAGATCGGCTACAGCATAACTTTCGCCAAGGGAGGCACTGTCACTATCTATCATGGAAACGACGGAACAGACGGCAGTGCACCGAAGATAGGCATCCAGAAGGCATCTGATGGAGAATATTACTGGACCTCAGACGGAGAGTGGCTGACAGACGAAGACGGTGCGAAGATACCGGCCGTCGTCGCAGGCGACGGTGACGGGAAATATATCACCCCGCAGTTCCGTATTGCCGAAGGCATATGGTATATTTCTTATGACAACGGAAACAGCTGGATGGAGTTCAACAAGGCGTCTGAAGACGATGTACTCTTCAGCGAAGTGACTTATGATGAGGACTTTGTGTATCTCACACTTCAAGATGGAACAAGGCTGGCAGTCCCAAGATCCGAGGGGCTGCACGCTTCTTTAAGTCTGGAAAGGGTTTCTACAGACTATGCGCTCTTTGTCGGAACTGTACTCAAAAAGACTCTTGACCTGAAGGTTACTGTGTACTACAGCACAAAAGCGGACCTCACAGTCTATGACTATAAAGGCAAGGCATCTGTCACCAAGTTTGAGGGAGACAGCTTCACACTGAAGGTTGCCGGACTTTACCACGGAGTGAAGTACTACTACTTTACTGAGGTCATTGCAGGAGGAGACGTACATTACAGTTCTGTCAAGGAGTTCACCACTGAAGTGGACACAGAAGATAAGACTATCAGGCTTGCCTCTTGCGGAGCTGAATTCTTCGATGAGCATATCTTATATCACGACAAGTACGACCTCAAGCCTCGCGAAGATTACTTCACATATATGAACGTGGCTGTCAAGCCAGGTACGACCTACATATCCACAGAAGGCGGATGCCGTATGTGGTTTTTGGATTCCGACAGGAATCCTATATCCACACTTAACATTATGCAGATTTCTCCGAAGTATCAGTTCACCACTCCGGATGACTGTTTTTATATCAGCATCAGCTTTGGCTTAAAGTCGGACACTGTTGAATCCGAGACTGCAGCCATCGAGGAAAAGGTCGCTGAGGCACTGATGTCAGATTACGAGAAGTTGATTGCTGAACATTACAAGCAATGGATCAAGCCTGTCGTGACTACAGCCGCAACCTATCCAAAGTTAAATACCACAAATGATTTCCTTCCATTGGGATCTACAACTCCAGGTATAATATATTCATCAACTTTCCGAGATGGCACAGATGTTCTCTGGAATATGAACCCTTCAACCTACTACAGCGCTGTTAAAAATCCAGCATCCGTTCTTTATACAGAGGACAACAGAGGCAAGGTTTGGAATGAAGCTGGCTACTATGGCTCTGTATGCAGTACAACTGCCTTAAAATGTTGTGGTTACAAACTCCCACACACTAGTTATGAAATCAAGGAATTTTGGACTGAAAAGACAAATCACAGCGCAAATAATATTGAAGCAGGTGATATATTGTGGACAGATGGACACGTGGCAGCAGTTGTCGAGGTCACAAAAGGAATCGATGGCATAGTCAGAAGCATCAAGATAATAGAACAGTCTGCCTATGTGAGGGTCTTTGACATAACAGCTCAGAATTGGGACAGTTACTTCAGTTCTCATTGGAAGAGCATCTTCCGCTCTGAGATTGACAAAGACTTTGGAGCACCTATTGAATACCCGGATAATTTCTCAATCATATTTTCAAGAGGAAACAACACTTATGTGTCGGATTATTCGACCATGCTCTTCTATATTCCTACAGCCGAAAAGGTGTTCATGACGAAGAACGGCCAGACATGGCAATACGAGAAGGAAGAGTTCCCTGTCAGGGAGGTGAACGGTGTGACTGTGTATAATCTCGCTTCTCTTTTCAACGGCGTCGGTGATTATTATTTCCACACTGAGGAAAATACGACTGATATATGCATAAAGGTCATTGACAAGGGCACGCTCACAGTATCTGGTGGAATCGCTACAATCAGTGGATATGAGAACTGCACTCCTTTCGCCTACAGTGTAGTTGAAATCCTACCTAGCGCTTCGAGCAGTTTGTACAACTTCTGGATGGCCCCTGAAGGCTACACATCACAGCATGTGAACGGTAGTTATAATTATATTGACCAGAATAGTTTTGAGGTAAACAGCATCCCTTCAACTGGAAAATATAAAATCGTAGTATACTACGAAACAGGCTACGGCTGGGCAAGAGAATTAAGTAACAACATATTATAAACTAAAACCTTATCAAACTATGCGTACAGCAATTTACGGTGCCGGATCATTGGGCACTATCTTGGGAGCTTACATCAACAAGGCCGGAGTGCCTTTAGAACTTATAAACCGCAACAAGGCGCACGTGGAGGCGCTGAATACGAACGGAGCCAAAGTCGTGGGAACCGTGGAATTTGAGCAGAAGGTGACTGCATATACTCCTGACCAGATGTCCGGAGAGTATGACATCATATTCCTTATGACCAAGCAGCAGAACAACAAGGAAGTCGTGCAGATGCTGAAGGGCTATCTGGCTCAGGACGGAGTGCTTGTGACATTCCAGAACGGACTTCCTGAGATGCAGATCGCTGACATCCTCGGCGAGGAGCGTGTGCTCGGATGTACTGTTGCATGGGGAGCTACTATGCTCTCTCCTGGAGTCTGCGAACTAACAAGCGAGCCTGACGCGCTTTCATTCTCTTTGGGATCGATTTCCGCAAAACGCAGCGGCCATTTTGAGAAGGTAAAGGAGCTTCTTGAGCATATGGGAACAGTGGACGTGGAGGAGAACTTCATCGGCACACGCTGGAGCAAGCTTCTTATAAACGCCTCATTCTCAGGAATGAGCGCCGTTTTGGGCTGCACCTTCGGCGAGGCGGCGGCTCCGAAGGAATCACGCCGTGTCGTGCAGGCCCTTATCAAGGAATGCATTGATGTCTGTGCAGTAGGAGGCATCAGAATCGAGCCTGTACAGGGCAAGGACATCGTGAAACTTCTTGACTACAAGAACGGACTCAAGAAGGCAATTTCCTTCTTCATCATTCCTATTGCCATCCGCAAGCACGCAAAGCTCAAGGCAAGTATGCTCCAGGATCTTGAAAAGGGCAAGCTGACCGAGGTCGATGCAATCAATGGAGCTGTGTCTGAATACGGCAGAAAGGTAGGTTTCCCTACCCCGGCGAATGACAAGGTCGTGGAAATCATTCACAAGATAGAGCAGGGCCATATGAAGCCAGGCTTTGAGAACCTTCAGTATTTCAAGTAATATTATGAGAAAACTATCCCTCATCATTCTAAGTGCCATGGCGGCCTGTGCCGCCATTTCCTGCACACCGAAACAGGAATTTGCCAACAGAGCAGAAAAGATTCTGGCCGAAATCGCTGATCCTTCATCTAAACACGTGGTGGTCGTCTCACACCGAGGCGACTGGAGAAACTATCCTGAGAATTCCATTCCTGCCATCGAATCCGTGATCTGTATGGGTGTGGACATGGTGGAGCTCGATGTGAAGATGACAAAGGACAGTGTGCTTGTGCTGATGCACGACAAGACAATCAACCGAATGACCAACGGAAAGGGCCAGGTCAGTGACATAACTTACGATTCACTTATGACCTTCACTATGAGGAGGGCTCATAATGTAGTCACAGACACCATCAAGGTGCCGACACTCCGTCAGGCCCTGCTCTGCTGCAAGGACAGGATCCTTGTCAATGTCGACCACGCCTATCCGTACTACAAGGAGATCGTGGCTCTGACAGAAGAACTCGGTGTGACAGGTCAGGTACTGATGAAGGGTAAAAGCAGTATAGAGCAGGTGCGCGAGGATATGTCCAAAAATGAGAACAACCTCCTATATATGCCTATCGTAGACATCAACAAGCCTCAGGGTCAGACACTCTTCTCCGAATATGTAGAAAGCGGTACTGTGCCTATGGCCTTCGAGGTGTGCTGGCAGAAGCCAGGCGAAGAACTCGACAACTGCCTCGCGGAAATCCGCAGGATGGGTTCAAGGATATGGGTAAACACCCTGTGGCCGTCCCTCTGCGGCGGCTTCGGCAACGATGATGACGCAGCCCTGGCAGACCCAGCTCTCGTCTATGGCCGCCATATCCAGGCAGGAGCCTCAATGATACAGACCGACCGCCCGGAGCTCCTCCTCAACTACCTCCGCAGCATCGGTCGTCATGACTAAGAACTTGAGAAATACATATATCTATGAAAAAGCTATATCTCATATCCTTGATGATATGTCTTGCGCATCTTGCTGCAGCTCAGACTGTCCGCGACACAGTTATAGTCAACGAACTTTGGCGATATGAAGGTCAGTGGCCGGAAGGAAAGGGCGTTCTGACTCACGAGACCAAGGGTATCTTCTGGGGCGACTTTACAGAAGGAATGCCTGTTTTATGCAAGAACTGCGATTACCTCGGCAACAGCTACTATGGTACTTTTCTCGACTATAAGTACGAAGGCAACGGAACAAAGTACATGAAAACCGGAGATGTGTACGAAGGTCAGTTCACCAATGGCGAAATGACAGGAGTTGGAAAGTACTATGACGACGGAAAGGAGTGCAAGATCAAGCAGGGTATGTTCAAATATGGCAACTTCATCGAAGGTCGCGAAATGGTTGTGACAAAGGATAAGTTAGACGCAATGAAGCCTGTCTTCGTCCTGGATGAAATCACAGAAGAGCAGTCAAAATACTTGAAGAAAGCAATGAAGAGTACCCGTATGGCGACCTTTGGCAAGGGAGATATTAACAATTTCTCAAATTGGGTCAACTCCCGTCTTGTATATCCTCGTTACGAAAGGGCCAACCGTATCCAAGGCCGAGTCATCATTTCGTTCATCGTAGGAGAAGACGGCATGATACGTGATGTCGAAGTCCTCCGAAAGAGCCCGTCCCAGGCACTGGACGACGAGGCTTTAAGAGTAGTCTCATCAGCCCCAAAATTCGAGCCGGCAACAATCAACGGCCACCCGGTTCCAACAAGATGGGTGTTCCCGGTAATATTCATGTTCAGATAACCTCCTACTAATTCCCTGACCACCAAGGCTTGGCCCAGCTTGCTTCCCCCGAAGCCTTAGGCCACGCCAATCGGGCTCTCAGAGCATATAAGGCACATTTGCGTGGCTTAAGGTCAATTGCGGTTGACCTTAGGCCACGCGGATCGCATCTATATGCAGCCTAAAGCACTTTAGCGTGGCCTAAGGTTTGGGCAAGCAAGACAGAGGGTGCGCTAGGTAGCAACGGCAGAAAGAGCGCTAAACACTGAATTTCAGTAAGATACAATCAAAAAAACATCATCAGAATGTTGCTAATATTGATTTGTTTTGCAAACTTTGTCGAACTGATTGTCAGCTGGCAGGTCCGCGGTTCTGGTCAACACACCGCACAAAGCTGAACGACAGGATTTCTATTAACAGGTATTAATAAAGGAGGGAAGATATGAAGGGAGCGAATGATACCGGATATTTCCACGTTTGTACAGACGGAAGAGCACTTCCATGGATGTTCCAGGATGAAAGAGATTTCATTGCTGGCATCAATCGTATTGCAATATGTCATCTTATGACTGCTTTGGAGGTCATTGCATTCGTACTGATGGACAACCATGTTCATTTTGTGCTGTATGGAACAATGCCTCAGTGCAAGGCATTCATCAATTTATACAAAAGGCTCACAGGAAAATGGATTCAGACAAGATACGGAATCAGCGACTATCTGAGAGGCCTGCCGACTGAAATCCTGCGCATTGAAAGTGAAGAAGCTCTGCTCAACACTATTGCTTATCTAGACAGAAATCCTCCAATGGCAGGTTACCGCTATATGCACAGCGAGTATCCTTGGGGATCATCGAAGTTTGTATTCCGCGCCACAAGTGTGATGGATAGCTCAGATTCTTGGAAGCCAGCTTCTACATACACTCGCCGTGCATTGAGATCTATAGTAAATTCGAAAGTGACAATTCCCGGAGACTGGATGATCAATGACTCCGGAATGATTCACCCGATGTCATTCCTCAACATCAAAAAACTGGAATCCTGCTACAAGACTCCTGTCAGATACGCCTACTTCCTTGCAAAGAAGATAGAGGGTATTGTCGAACAGGACCTTCAGCATTCCCAGAAATTGTTTATCCCAGACAAGGAACTCAGGCCAATAGTCCGCAAGATGGCCAGCGAGATGTTCGGCACCGAAAGCATCACCGAACTCGACGTCAAAGAAAGACTAGTCATAGCCAAACGTCTGAGATACAACTACGCCTCGACAGTCAAACAAATATCCCGAATGATCCATCTGGATCCTTCGGCCTTGGAGGGTTACATATAACCCTACTCGTTATAACTGTAGCTTATTTTTCCAAGAGTGGAAACCCTGTAGCCAGCTTTGACTGACTCATTCACTCCAACTCCGACAAAGTTGTAGTAGAATTTATTATAAGGCGGCGATGTTGAAGCAGATATAAAACTGTATGCTTTACCAAAAGCTCCTTCCAAACAGTCATATTCAATTCGCACTGAGAAATTATCTCCCCACAATGAGAAATGGCCGATGTTTCCATATAGCTTCGGAGTTGAATGTCCAGCATATGAAACGTCAACAATGTCACTCCGGCCGTCAATATATGCAGACGAAGTGTATTCCCTTGATATCGGGCACATCAGAAGGTAGCTCGCCTCAAGGGTCATATCCTGAAGCCACTCAACCGTCTGATATATCGTAATTGTCTCTGGAGTGATACAGTATCTGACCATATGGTCAATGACATTGTCACCCGGTGTGTCGCACCTGTTCAGCAGGCTGTTTCTGATGATTTCGAGCGAAAAGCCTGTTGTCACAAAGTTAGATGAAAGATCCAGCGATTTTCCGTCCAGATGTGCATTTATTGACACAATCTGCTCATCTCCGTGTGCATTGCCTCCCATAAAATCAGCTGCTCCGACCTCTTTGATCGCACACTCCCATTCGCCGGCTCTGATCAAGTTCTTTTTATATATCACAAAACTGTCACCGATTCTCTTATACAGATCCAAAGTACCTAATCTCCAGCAGTTTGAATTGATTTTATCGTCCTTTATCCTCATAAAGTTCTGTCCCAAGAACAGATCATCCCGATTTCCACATCTCTTCAGAATGAGGAGACCCTGAGAAGCATCAGAAAGATAGGAATGCTGTAGAATCAGCTGATTTGAAGCTATAGCATCCATAATTTCACGGCTTGCAGATGTGGTCAAAACATCAGTAGTATAGAAAGCCCAGCTCTGCACACTCTTCCCTACAGATACATACACTACACTTCCAGCTTTTACATCAACAGGTGCATCCACTGTCGGAAGCGTATTTTCGTCAGAATAATAGCGGTATCTCACACCGGAAGAACTTCCTGCCGGCACAACAGATAAAGAGAAATAAGTATACTTTTCAGCATCACCTTCACCCATATATATCTTACAATCTACCGGCACCGTATAACTCCACGAATTATATGATGAATTGGTGTTCAACAATGCTTGAGGCCCGGACACTTTACCTGGATGAAAATTCAGACCTCGAGTCATCTGAGTGATTGCCCCATAGCCCATATCGATGATGGAATCACCTTGAACAGCCACTTTAATCACCTGTCCATCAGCCATATAAAGATAGACATAGTCCGAATCCACAACAATCGTATCCAAGATATCATCAATACTATCATTCATCTTTGTGAACTCGCGCCAGGAGTTACCACCGTCAAAGGAAATATACCATACGCCGTCGCTGATTCGGAATTTAGGGGTAATATAGCGACCGTCGCCGTCGTCTGCAACGACGGCCGGTATTCGAGCACCATCGTCATCGGTAAGCCACTCGCCGTCAGATGTCCAATAATA
Source organism: uncultured Bacteroidales bacterium (assembly GCA_947367375.1). Classification (GTDB taxonomy): domain Bacteria; phylum Bacteroidota; class Bacteroidia; order Bacteroidales; family UBA932; genus Cryptobacteroides. Next base: position 25,338 of record CANBDZ010000021.1, read on the forward strand.
TCCTCCATCAGCAGCCTTCCTGACTCCGATCTTCGGCGTACCTCCATCTGCTCCATCGCAGCCGTGATAGATAGTGACAGTACCAC
>CANBDZ010000022.1 GCA_947367375.1 uncultured Bacteroidales bacterium
GGCACTTCCGTTAGCAGTAAAAATATCAACCTAAGTATTGTATTTTTGCTCGCTTATTCGTACCTTTGTGGCCAGAAAAGCCGCCTGCTACTCCGCGAGGGAGCAAGGGTGACTGAACAAACCAACTAAACCATTTTTATCATTCTTATGAAACAAGACATGATTGTAATCTTGGACCTCGGTAGCCACGAGAACACAGTGGTAGCTAGAGCCATTCGCGCATTGGGCGTGTACAGTGAAATTTATCCGCACGACATCACAGCAGCAGAGTTGAAGGCATTGCCCGGTATCAAGGGCGTAATCATCAACGGTGGTCCCAACCACGTGATCGACGGCGTGGAGATCGATGTGCTCCCCGAGATATACGAAGCAGGATTCCCTATAATGGCAGCAGGCCATGACAAGGCACAGTGCAGCGTGAAGCTCCCCGAATTTGCCAACGACGAAGAAGCCATAAAGGCTGCCGTAAAGGATTTCGTGTTCGACACATGTAAGGCCGAAGCCAACTGGAACATGAAGAACTTTGTAGCCGACCAGATAGAACTCGTACGCCGTCAGGTAGGCGACAAGAAGGTGTTGCTCGCCCTCTCAGGTGGTGTAGACAGCTCGGTAGTAGCAGCCCTCCTGCTCAAGGCTATCGGCGACAACCTTGTGTGCGTGCACGTAAACCACGGTCTGATGCGCAAGGGCGAATCAGAATCTGTAGTGGAAATGTTCAAGAACCAACTCAACGCCAACCTCATCTACGTAGATGCTACAGACCGTTTCCTCAGCAAGCTAGAAAACGTTGCCGACCCCGAACAGAAGCGTAAGATTATCGGTGGTGAGTTCATCCGCGTATTCGAAGAAGAAGCCCGCAAGCTTGAAGGCATCAGCTACCTCGGCCAGGGAACCATCTACCCCGACATCGTAGAGAGCGGTACCAAAACCGCCAAGATGGTGAAGAGCCACCACAACGTAGGCGGCCTGCCCGAGGATTTGCAGTTTGAACTTGTAGAGCCTTTGAAGCAGCTGTTCAAAGACGAGGTACGCGCTTGCGGTGTCGAGCTCGGCCTTCCCTACGACATGGTATACCGCCAGCCATTCCCCGGCCCCGGTCTCGGTGTACGTTGCCTCGGTGCCATCACACGCGACCGTCTGGAAGCCGTGCGTGAGTCAGACGCCATCCTCCGCGAAGAGTTTGCCAAGGCTGGTCTTGACAAGAAAGTATGGCAGTACTTCACCGTAGTACCCGACTTCAAGTCAGTAGGTGTACGCGACAACGCACGTTCATACGACTGGCCTGTAATCATCCGCGCCGTGAACACAATCGACGCAATGACAGCAACCATCGAGCAGATCGAGTGGCCTATCCTCATGAAGATCACAGACCGCATCCTTGCTGAGGTTCCAAATGTAAACCGCGTTTGCTACGACCTCTCTCCGAAGCCATCTGCAACTATCGAGTGGGAATAATCAAAACTGCCGGAAAGTCTGCTCTAAGCCAGACATCTTGCAGCATATAATCGAGTAGGAGGAAAACAAAAGTAGGTTTTCCTCCTACTTTTGTTTTCCGACCTCTCACACCACCGTACATGCGGGTCCGCATACGGCGGTTCCTTACCTGCAATGATACTTTTCGTAGTATCCCATCAGTGACGGATAGCCTGCTCGCGCGAGGTTTCTACTGCTCGCTGCGACTTGCATTATAGCGCTTCCCGCCACCGCCCAATATCCTTTACTCGTGCAGCCCCATTCATAAGCCTTACCCTCCTCTATTCCACACCTGATTAGGTTGCGAGTGCGAGTTCGGATACGTTTCCAGCTCTTCCATATACACATACGGATGCGACGATTTAACCATTTCTCAATAGCAGTCAGGTTATTTCTTGCATCTGCATATTTGAAGTAACTGATCCAGCCGCGGATAGCGTTACACAATGCTTCCTTGCGTCGTTCATAGCCCATACCGTTACTTCTCATAGTGAGAAGTTTCAGTTTGGCTTTGAACTTGGCAAGCGATTTAGCATGGATGCGCAGCCTTCAAACACCGCCACGAGCTGCATAGAATGAGTGTCCGAGGAACTTGATATCTCTCACACTGCACGCAACGGTCTTTTCGCGGTTTACTTTGAGGTGGAGTTTCTTCTCTATGAAGTTCGTGATGCTTTCTTTGACGCGCTCGGCCGCTCTTGGAGTTTTGCAGAAGATTACGCAATCGTCAGCGTAACGCACGAAAGGATGTCCGCGCTTCTCCAACTCTTTGTCAAGTTCGTTGAGAACTATATTGCTGAGGAGTGGGCTGAGTGGGCCGCCTTGCGGTGTACCTACATTGCTCTCCTGCACTATACCATTGACCATTACACCCGCTTTCAGATACTTGTGCATCAATGATATTACTCTGCCATCCTTGATTGTAAAGGATAGCAGGCGCAATAGGAAGCTATGGTTTACGGTATCAAAGAACTTCTCCAAGTCAAGGTCAACACAGTATGTATATCCTTGATTGACGAGTTCCTTAGAGCGAAGTAACGCATCGTGTGCGGAGCGGTTAGGACGGAAGCCATAACTGCTTGCACTGAACTTCGGTTCATAGATTGAAGACAGTACCTGCGATAGGGATTGTTGGATTACTCGGTCTACCAAGGTCGGTATACCGAGCTGACGTTTCTTGCCATTGTCCTTAGGTATCTCTACTCTGCGGACGGGGTTTGGCTTGTAACGTCCATTTAGGATTGATGCCGTCAGTTCTTCTCCATGGCTTTTAAGATATGGGAGGAGTTCATCCAATCCCATATTATCGACACCGCCACTGCCCTTGTTGGACATGACGCGCTTATATGCCGCGTTCATGTTTCCACGGGACATTACCGTTTCCAACAGCATCTCACTACTCAAGTTCACTTCCACAAGTGATTCATGTGATATGCCTATTACGGTCTGCACTCCTGCGTACTCTTCGGATTCCGTCCTATCCCTCTGCAGGCAGCCTTTCGTTTTCTGCATTTCTTCCGTCATAGGGTTCTCATTCACGGCACTTGTTTATATAAGGTTCTGCCCTTCCCCGAACGTGCCGATTTTTTTTTCGGGTACTATGGCTTCGGCTGACTTCTCGCAGTTCGTTGTTACTACTTGCCTCTTGGCTCGTCTGCGAGACCTCCCCAGATAAGAACATGCTCTTTCCGCCTTATGCCTGCCGCATTTACCCACATGTATTCCGAATGACTATCGGGCTTTGACTTCCATTGCAGTCTTACCCTACATGTAGGCCTTATATGCGATTTCTGTCCGTCAGGCCAGACTTTTGCCGCCGGCTTCCTTCAGATTCCACCTCGCGATGGACACCCTTGCCTTTGGCTATATGCTTCCCGTCATTAGGGCGCATTAGGGACTTTCACCCGTTAGAACATGCCCATGCTGGGCGTACAAAGGTAATGTCGGTCTGATTTCACAACCAGGCCGACATTTTTAATGCATTACTAACCAACAAAATGCATTATGGTTTATCTCTGTATCCTTCTCTGTCCGGAAACTCTTGTCTTTATCTCACCGTCCTGTTCAGGATATCTTTCATATTTTACTTTTCCTCCAGGGACAAACACTATGTCTCTGGTAAACTCCATCTGGAAATCTGCATCTTCCACTCCTGTGAGGAGCTTGCCGCCGACATAGCAGTTGGTGAACACCACATTCTCCACATACCTGGTTGGATGTCCTACAATAGTGAAAGGTTTAAAGGCGTTCTCCCATGAGATGTTCTTGAGATAGACTCCGGAAATTGATCCCATTCTGCCGTTTCCATAACGCTCAGCCTCGGTAAGGATGATCTCAAGGTTCTTGTACTCGATGGCAGCCTCTACGCGGATGTCTTCAAAGAAGATATTCTTCACCTCTGATTCTCCGTCGCATACAATACTGAAGGCTGCGTGTCCGCCTGTTCTTCCTGAGCCTCGAGCGGAGAGGATGTCGCAGTTATATACCTTTATATTCTCTACCACTCCACCATTGAGCTCAAAGCCAAGTGTGACGCCGTCCGCGTGATCCCAGCCTACCATTGTGCTGTTGCGGATGGTGATGTCGCGCGAACTGAGATCAAATTTCTCAGGGTCACCGTTGGACTTGATTGCGATACAGTCGTCTCTTGTACGGATGAAGCAGTCATCGATGTCAAAGCCCTTGCACGACACAGGGTTGATGCCATCAAGGCCCCACACTCCTGTGTGGCTGAATATCTTTACATTGTGATAGGTCGTGTTGACACTGTTTGTGATGGTGTTCGCCCATCCGCGGGTGTTCCTCATATATATACCATCAACCACCAGGTTCTCGCAATCGTTGAGTCTGGCGTTGCCGGTGAAGGATCCACGTCCGCAGATTGTGACATTCTTGGCTGTGCCGACAAGGCGGCCGTTCACATTTGCACCTCCTGCGATGTATATGGTCTGGCCGTCACGGACGTTGATTTCTCCTACATCGTGGTTGCCCGGACCATAGTAATCCACATTCTTGTCCTTTTTGGAAGGAGCCTTCTTCTCAAGTGGATTTGCAAAGACTGCAAGATAAGGGAGGTCGTTGATCCTGATATAGAGTTTCATCGGCTCATTGATGGTGACTGTAAGGGTCTTGCCATCGGTTTCTCCCTTTATTCCATAGCTCTTTGGCTGGATTGTGTAGCTTTCTATATCCTCATCCACAGAGATGACGATAGTCTGCTTTCCTTCTGCAGAGAAGTTCAAGGTGTGCAGGTCTTCCATTCCACCGGGACCCACTGCCTCAACCCAGGCATTCTCGCCGTTGACAGCGATGGAATACACCTCGCTCGTCCTCATTCCTGGCACAGCCGGGTACAGAACAGTCTCAGCGGCCGCTGCGTATGCAAGGCCGAGAGATGCCGCGAGTATTGTCAATATATTCCTGAACATAGGATCTATCTTTTGAATTCTACGATAAGGGCTGTTTCCGGTGCCACTACTGTCTCGTCTGTCACGGTCACAGGCTCTCCTGTAATCACGTCCTTGCCGTCCTTGAGGCTTTCGCCGATCTCAGCATAGGTTGACCACGGAACATTCACAGGCTCTGCTGAAGCGTTCACAAAGACGAACACAGCCTCTGAGTCGTTGTAGCGGAAGTAGCCGTAATTATTGCCTCTTGACATAAAGTGGAGGGTCTTGCCGTTGTGGATCACATCCTTGGTCTTTCTCCACTGGAAAAGGCGGCTTGTGTAGTCAAACAAGTCAGCTGCCTGACCCTTTTCTACCTGGTCACCTGCTGTGTTGACTGTCATCTCCTTTCTGCCTGCCTCTGTGAACCAGTCAAGTTCGTCTCCCGGCCAGCCGCCTGGGAAGTCAACTCTGAGACCAGGGTGGCCTGAACGAGGGTCCTTTGACACGAACATCATCTCGTCACCGGCGAAGATCTGCGGAATACCACGCATAGTAGCCATCATAGCCATAGCGATCTTCTGCTTTGAAGCTGACTTACCAACAACGTCACCGATACGGTCTGTATCGTGGTTGCCAGGGAAGATGAGCATCTTCGAAAGGTCGTGGTAGATGAAGTCGTTTGCAAGGATATCATATACTCTGGATATGCTTCCGCCGCGTGAATTTCTGCCCTCCTGCGGAGCTGTCAAGCCTGAACGGATGGCATCGTGAAGCGGGAAGTCCATGATTGACGGAAGGTTCGAGTTGAAGCCGTCGTTGTTGGCATTTCCGCCCTGCCAGTAAGCCAGCTGAGGGATGTTGCCAGTCCAGCACTCACCTACTATGTTGAAGTTAGGGTACTCGTTGACGATAGCCGCGCACCAGTCAGCCATAGGCTGCTTCTCGTTGTAAGGATAGGTGTCCACCCTGAAGCCGTCCAAACCTGAGAACTCGATCCACCAGATACCCCACTGCTGGAAGTACTTCAGCACGTAAGGATTGTCGAGGTTCATATCCGGCATTGCGCGTGAGAACCAGCCGCTCTCGTGATAGTTCAGGTCTCTCTTGGATGCATTCGGATCCATATGGGTAGAGAACTTGCCGTTTGTTCCTGTGTATGAAGGGAACTGGTGTACCCAATCCTCAAACGGAAGGTCCTTCATCCACCAGTGCTCGCTTCCGCAGTGGTTTGTCACGATGTCCATAAGGATCTTGATGCCCTTCTCGTGAGCCTTGTCCACATATTCCTTATAAAGGTCGTTTGTTCCGAAACGAGGGTCGATCTTGTAATAGTCGGAAGCCGCATAGCCGTGGTACGATCCTCTTCTTGCGTCGTCGAGGAGGAACGGAGTTGCCCATATAGCTGTGGCTCCGAGTTCGGCGATATAATCAAGGTGGTCGATCACTCCCTGAATGTCACCTCCGTGACGGCCGCCGAGACGGCTTCTGTCAGCGTCCTCAGCTGTGTCATCTGTAGAGTCATTGCCTGGATCACCGTTAGCGAAGCGGTCCGGCATAATGAGGTAGACCATGTCCGCTGTGGTGAAGCTTGCGCGCTCTGCCGAGCCAGCCTCACGAGCAGCTATCTCATACGGCCACTTGAATGACTGGCCGTCCTTGCTGAATACGAGGTAATAGGTACCAGGTGCCGCATTGGCACTGACCTCAACATCTACAAACATGTAGTTAGGGCTGTCTGCCTTGTGGATTCCCTTTACTGAGACTCCCTTGCCTCCTTCTATGGTCAGGTCATAAGCTGAGATGTTCTCTCCGTTGACAAGAAGCTGGAGAGGGGTCTTCATCCCTGTCCACCATGAAAGCGGTTCCACATGAGCGACCTGGGTCGCGTCTGCATCAGCCACCTTGGCAAGGTCGAATTTCGGCCCTGCACAAGCAGCTGCTGCGAGCAATATTGATAAGTAGAAAAATCTTTTCATATAGTCTTAGTACTTGATGACAACTGTTACAGGTGAGTCGGCCTGGAGAACAGGGAGCTTCACGCTTGCTTCCTTAGAAGCCGAGTCGTAAGTCACCTCAAGGTTTTCTGTTCCGATCTTGGCTGAAGCCGGCTTCTTGCTGAGGCCGCCGAGCACGATTGTGAGGTCTCTCTGAGCGTCGATACCCTTGTATGAACCCTTGCGTGCGCCGATTGTCACGGTGCAAGAAGATGCTGTTGCATTCTTGGTGATGTCGGTTGTCGCATAGTCAGACTCATAAGCCTGGCTTACACCGTCATCCTCATAGTGTCTGCATGTAGACTTGCCCTTGCCCGGAGCCACATAGATACGGAGGGCATTTGTCTTGTCCTGGAGATTCTGGATGCCTTCGTGAGCCATAGGGATGATTGCACCTGCCTTCACGAACCAGCAGTTCTCGGCGATAGTGTACTCAAGAGTCTTCTTGCTTCCACCCTTGATCATCTGGAGATGAGCCATGTCGTACCAGTCATTTCCTGCAGGGAACCATACATCTCTCTTTGCTACACCAGAAAGTGAATCAACCGGCTGGCATACTGTAGCCACGAGGATGTTGTCTCCGAACATATACTGCTCCTTGTAGTCGTAAGCCTCAGCCTTCTCAGGGTTAGAGTAGTACATAGGACGACAGAGTGAAACTCCTGTATCGTAGGTCTGTCTTGCAGCGTCATAGATATATGGAGTAAGGGCATAGCGAAGCTCGAATGCATCCTTCATATATTCATAATGATTCTCGAATGTCCAGATGCGTCTCTCGATGATCTCCGAACTTGTACAGTGAGTCTTGAAGAGTGGCGAGAACACTCCGTACTGGAGCCATCTTGTGTAGAGTTCAGGATCGGTAGGAATCTGTCCTCTCTGCATATGTCCGCCGAGGTCGTGGCCCCAATATCCATAACCTACGTTAGAAGCTGTAGCTGTGAAATATGGAAGATAGCCGAGAACTTCCCAACGGATGTGAGTGTCTCCTGAGAAACCGAGCTGATAGCGATGGCTTCCGAGACCTCCCCAACGGTGGTAAGTCATAGGTCTTTCGCTGTCTTCAGCTGTCTTGTCGCGGTTGCGTCTTACCTTGTCATTGAAGAAGGTGTAGTTGAGCCAGAATGTATTGCTGAGGTTGTCAACATACTTGCTGAGCTTCCACTGCTGCCAGTCGAGCCACCAGAAGTCGATTCCTTCAGCCTCAAGAGGATGGATCACAGAGTTGAAGTAAGCGTCTGCCCACTCCTGCTGCGACATTCTGAAAGGTACTGTAGCACGGTAACCCTTCACTGCAGTCCTCTTGTCAGTGATCTTCTCACCGCCCTTGTAGATGTAACCCTCAGGACCGTCATAGTCGTCTGTTCTTGAAAGATAGTCAGCGACAAAGTCCTCATAGCTGTCCTCTCTCACACTGATACCAGATGCAGGGTGGAGGTTGAGAGCTGTCTTGAAGCCCATATCATGGAGCTCTGCAAGGAAGCCCTTTGTGTCTGGGAAGAGGTCTCTGTTCCAAGAATAGCCTGTCCATCCGATGCTCTGGCCGAACTCGTCTCTACGCTGTGTTCGTGAGCTTCTCTGCCAGGTCTCGTGCCAGTCCATATCGATGATCATAACGTCCATAGGGATGTTTCTGCTGCGGAACTCCTTACCGAGGTCGATGAGTTCGTCAGCTGAATATGCCTTATAGCGGCTCCACCAGTAACCGAACACGTACTTAGGAGGAAGAGGAATCTTGCCTGCCACCTTGGTGAAGTCAGCGAGAGCTGCTGTGTAGTCGTGACCATATGCGAAGATATAAAGGTCCTGCACGTCACCTTCAGGTCGTGCCTGCACCCACTCTCCCCAATCAGAGTCATCCTTTACGAAGATATGGCGCTGGCTCTCGTCAACGATAGCCCAGCCGTCGCGTGACACAACACCAAGCTCCATAGGGTCGTTGTTGTTGATCTTGTCCGGTCCCATACAACCGTCGAGGGTACGGGCTGTTCCCATAAGGTTGCCAGTGTCCTCTTTTCCCGGATGCCAAGTCACGGTCTTGCCGTTGAGCTTGAAGGTCACAGAAAGATTGTCCTGATCGAACTTTCCGTTTCCGTTATATTTCAAGGTCACAGCACCTGTCTTGATCTGCACGCCTTCACCTGTCTTTGTGGTGGTGAATGCCGGTACAGGAAGGTTTCTGTTGACTATCGCAAGTGTTGCGTTATCCTCGAACTGACCGTTCCCGGCCCACTCCATTCGGATGAGTCTGTCTGTCAGTACAGTAAATCTTGCATTGCCTGCAATCACCTGTGCTTTTGGATTCGCTACAGGGTCATTTTCGGCTGCAACAGCGCTGGTAAGGGCAAGCAGACCTGCAAAAAAGGCCGCTAAAAATCTCTTGATTTTCATTATAATCAGTTTAATGTTATGTAATTACGTGCTTTTGTTACTCAAACACCGGGAAGGTGGTGAGTCGAAGTGTAGTACTGCCGTAAGGCACAAGCTCGATGTACTGGATTTCGTCACTTTCAGGCTCTACTGTCTCAGGAAGTGCAGGAGTGAATCTGTCCTCCTTGAGGGTCCAGCCTTTGACACCCTTGACAGGAACTCTGATCTTCACCGGCACTGATTCAGGATCGAATGGGAAGCCCTTGCTGCCTGTTCTCTGAACTCTGAGACCTCTGAGCATATCATTCACAAGTCCGTAGTTCCACTTTCCTGCCGGAGTAAGCTCCCAGCTCTTGAAGTCAGGGTTTGCTGACACCTTTCCTGCAAGGTTGTCATAGATCTTGTTGTCCTCAACCCAGTTAGCAGGGATAGCATAAGAGTAGACGATAGGACCTCTCTGGATGCATTTTCCCTGAACAGGATTGTCCACAACCTCGATCTGCATAGGAAGTCTTACAGTGAATACGTCACCGCTCTTCCACTCCTTGCTTTCAGTGTGGAAACCTGTCTCAGCAGCCTTGCACCAACCTGGAATTCTGTAAGTGAAATCCATTGCGTGAGACTCATTCGATCTCTTTCCATCCTTGAAGAATGTGAACTTGAACTTGATCTGCTCCTCGAAAGGATACTCTGTGATCTCGTCGATCTTCACAGTGACACCTTCTCCAAGGTCGTAAACCACTGATGACGGACCATAAAGGGCAGCCACAGGGTGGCCCTTCTTGTCCTTCAGCCACATTCTGGCTACATAGTTAGGCATATATCTGTGAAGGTTGCCGATGCAGCACTCTGTCTCGTGGATAGGACGATATGCCATCCAAGTCAGACCATACTTGAAGCCATTGTGGTTAGAGTTACCTGTCGCGATGAACTGGTTAGGGCAAGAGAAGTACTGCATTGAACGGAAGTCCTTGGTAATGGCTCCAAGTCCGCCGTTGAAGATACCCTTCTCTATCCTGTCAGCCCACTGTGCATCTCCTGTAGTCATAAGGTAGTAACCCATAGTCCAGGTGTAGTCTGTCACGTCACAAGTCTCGTGGCTTGCAAGAGGGTCATTGCCTGCGAGCGCCTCTGTGCTGGAGTTGATTCCGTCGATGAGCATATTAGGAGTCTCCATCTTGTAATCAGCCTTGAGGGCTGCCTGGAGGTACTCTTCCTTACCGGTGTGAGCGTAGAGGATCATAGGGATCTTCATCAGCTCGTTCATAGTCACACCATGCATATGGAACTCTGAATCATCAAGACAAGTCTCCTGTGTAAGGTTTGAAGCGTCCTCATCCCAAGCCTTGATCGCAAGGTCAAGGAGAGCAGGGTTCTTGGTGATCGAATATGTCCAGAGGATTCCCTCCACATTGACTACGAAACGGTCCATTCCGAGTTCCTCAACAGGATATGAGAGATAGTTCTTCTCAAGTGCCTCTGGAATGCGTGGGTCACCTGTAACTTCATAATAAGCCTGTACTGCTCTGAAGAACACTGCAAACGGCCAGGCCATAGAACTGGTCTCAGGGCCGAGACGTCCTTCAGGACGGTCTATGGCATTGATTCGCATCTGTTTCTCGCGGCGGGCCTGCTGAGCTGCCATTCTCTGGCGAAGGCGTGGGTCTGCAGACACCTGAGCATCGAAGTTGCCGCGCTGGCCACCCCTCTGACCTCTGCGCTCCTGCTCCATCTTCTTCTGGGTCTCGATGTCGATACCCTTCTTTGCAGGAAGCGGATGTGCGAGTACATATTCTATATTCTCCTGCCAGATCTTGAGGAACTTCTCGTCATCGAGAAGATAACCGAGTCTGGTCAGTCCGTCAAGGTAGTATGCAGTCTGCTCGAATCTCCACCAGTCAGCTCCACGTGACTCAGAGTCTCTCTCAAGCTCACCTGCCCAAAGGCATGAGTTGTAAGGATAGGCCATAGCCTCAGGATGACCTGTAAGGCCCTCCTGCTGACGTACAAGGATCTCCTTGAGCCAGCCCTGAGCTGTAATGTTGTCGATGAGACCCTCCGAGAACTGTGCGTACTCAGGAGCCGGGATGTTCACCGATACAGGAGCCTTAGGAGCAAGTTCCTTAAGATCAAAGATATATGTACCTCTTGCAGGCACGTCGAGTGTACCTGTAAGGTCGAATGTCTCGCCTGTGATAACGTCCACACCCTCGGTGAAGTTCTTCATCACGTCATCATATCTCGACATATCGATGGTCACATCGTTGTCAGAGCCGTTGAGAACCACGAGAACAGTCTCGTCATCCTTGATTCTCGCATATACATAACAGTCGCCGTGAGCAGGAAGCGGAGCGTACTGGATCATAGAGCCGGATGCCACCGCCTTCGAGTTCTTACGCCAGTTGAGGATGCGGCTCATATAGTTCCATGCTTCATTTTCCTCTGGTGTTCTGCCTTCAGCTGTAAAGACTGATCTTTCATCGCCTTCCCAGCCGCCCGGCATATCCTTACGGATAACGCCGTCACCCTGCTGCTTGGTACCGGTGAAAAGGAGCTCGGTACCGTAATAGATCTGCGGGATACCACGGGTAGTGAGGATGAATGCAACACCCTGCTTATACTTGTTGAGGCCTACGTCCTCTGTAGTCGAGAATCGTCCGAGGTCGTGGTTGTCAAGGAATATAAGGACACTGTTCGGATCTGTGTAAAGGAAGTCGTTCGCCATCGAAACATAGATATTGAACAGCCCCTGGGCCTTTCCGTCATCCGGAATGTTTGTGTCTGTGAACGCAGTCGGAACAATGAACGCAAGGTTGAAGTCCATTACCGAAGTAAGGTTGCTGTTGAAAGGACTGAATGGAGAATTCTTCTGCCACCAAGCTGGGAAACCGCTGCCCACAGGGTACCAGGTCTCACCGGTGATGTTGAATTCAGGGTACTCGTCCATTGTAGCCTTACACCACTCTGCAGCAAATTCTGCATCCATATACGGATGTGTATCCTGACGGATACCGTCGATTCTTGCATACTCGATCCACCATGTCGAAGTCTGGATGAGATAGTCTCTCACGAGTGGATTCCTCTGATTGAGGTCAGGCATACCGTTGTTGAACCAGCCGTCTGTGAAGAGCTTCTTCTCTGACGGTGCAGCGTGTGGATCCACCTGAGTCCACTTCTGGTGGCTTGTTGGCACATATGTGTTGTTGAAGTTGAGCCAGTCACCTGTCGGGAGGTCATTCATCCACCAGTGCGAGCTTCCGCAGTGGTTGAAGATCATATCCATAACCACCTTGAGGCCCTTCTCATGTGCCTTGTCGATCATCTCGATGTACTCCGCCATTGTACCGAAGCGAGGGTCAACGTCGTAGAAGTCTGTGATCGCATAGCCGTGATATGTGTTGGCATTGTTTTCCTGTACAGGGTTGAGCCAGATTGCTGTGACGCCGAGGTCCTTGATGTAATCGAGGTTGTCGGTCACACCCTTGATGTCTCCACCATGTCTTGAGCCTGACCTCTCACGGTTCATTCTCGCTCCACCGATGGTGTCATTCGAAGGGTCACCGTTTGCGAAACGGTCAGGAGTGATGAGATAGAGGACGTCAGCTGAAGTGAAGCCCTTGGCTCCCTCCTTCTTGCTTCTTGGAAGAAGCTCGTACTCATAGACTGTCTTCTCCTTACCTTCCTTGAAGACGATGTCCATCTTGCCCGGCTTGGTCTTAGGAGCGATGTTGAGATAGATGAAGAGATAGTTAGGGTTCTCTGTCTTCACCACATCCTTAATGGTCACTCCAGGATACTTGATCTCCACCTTTGACTTGGAGATCTCCGGTCCGTGTACCATAATCTGGAGTTCTGTATTCTTCATTCCGACCCACCAGCAAGGAGGATCGAGATGCTGGATTTCAGCAGCTTCAGCTTTGAATCCGGCAAAGAGGAGCAGCATAGCCGCTACCAATGCCAATCTGATGTTTTTCATATTTTAGTGTTATTTGCTTAATTCAAGTACGTACACGCCTCTTGGCTCGATCTTCACGAGAGAGGTAAGGTCCACAACCTCTCCTGTCACCACATCCTTACCCTTAGTGTTGTCCTTTACGACCTCTGAGAATCTGTGCATATCCACGAGTCTCATAGTGTCGCTTCCGTTCAGTATCACGAGTACAGTCTCGTCTCCGTAAGTACGGGCATAGACATAGCACTTTGTCCTGTTGTCCGGAGTGTAATGAATGAGCTTACCCTCAGCTACCGGCTTTGAAGTCCTTCTCCAGTTGAGAAGTGCGCTTGCAAAGTTCCAGCTCTCGTTCTGGGCAGGAGTTCTGCCTTCAGCTGTAAAGGCTGACTTCTCGTCCTCTGCCCATCCGCCCGGGAAGTCTGCACGCATCTGGTCTGTGCCGCTTACTCCCATCATGATCTCAGTTCCATAGTAGATCTGAGGGATTCCTCTTGTGGTAAGGAGGAAAGCGAGTCCCTGCTTGAACTTCCAGATCGGATCGCCAGGCTTCATGAATCTTGCGATGTCATGGTTGTCAAGGAAAGTGAGCACGTAGTTCGGATCCGGGATAAGGAAGTCCTGTGTCACGCACTCGTACATCTTGAAGAGTCCTGCCTCTGAGCCTTCGCTTGTGTTGCTCTCCTTGAGGATCTCATTCTGAGTCGTGAAGGTAAGGTCGAAGTCCATTACGGTCTTGAGCTTTGAGTCTGCATCGTGTACAGTAGAACCTCCCTGCCACCAGCCTGCAGCTGAATTGCGCGGATACCAGCCTTCGCCTACAATGTTGAAATCCGGATACTCGTTATTGATCTCCTCGCACCATCTTGCCATAAAGTCAAAGTCGGCGTAAGGATATGTGTCCATTCTGATACCGTCGATTCTCGAGTACTCGATCCACCAGATACTGTTCTGAATGAGGTAAGTGCCGAGGTGGCGGTTGTTCTGATTAAGGTCAGGCATTCCACCTGAGAACCATCCCTGGACAAGGATGTCTTTTTCTGTCTGAGGCGCATGAGGGTCAAGGAGAGTCCACTTGTAGTGTGTTGTGGTCACCAATGCGTCCTCATTGTGGCTGTTCTGTCTGATCAGGGCATCTTTCTGCTCCTGTGGAAGAGCCTCGAACTCCGCTATAGTTGCAGGCATCTGCACCTGCTGTCTGCGGTTGCCGCCGAACTGGCGCTGCTGCTGTTGCTGTCTTCCACGGTTGGCCTCCTGCTCCTTCATTCTCTCACCTGTCTTCACAGCCTGGTCATTCTGATTGAACCAATCCGAAGTCGGAATGTCAGTAATCCACCAGTGCGAACTTCCGCTGTGGTTGAAGATCATATCCATGACCACCTTTATACCCTTTGCGTGAGCAGCATCGATCATCGCACAATACTCTTCGTTTGATCCGAGTCGAGGCTCAACGAGGTAATAGTCAGAGATGGCATAGCCGTGGGATGCATTTCCCTTGTTGTACTGGATAGGATTGAGCCAGACAGCTGTCACACCAAGATCATCAATATAATCGAGATGATCCATAATTCCCTGAATATCACCACCGTGACGTCCTCCGCCCTGACGGTTTGCAACATAACCGTCGAGGTTGTCATTGTCAGGATTTCCATTTGCGAAACGGTCCGGCATAATCAGGTAGAGCACATCTGCTGGAGTAAAACCCATTGCGCCCTGCTTTTCATTTCTCGGGCGGAGCTCAAACTCACGCTTGGTCACCTTTCTGCCCTCCTTGAACTGGAAGGTAAGGTTTCCCGGCTTTGCCTTTGCGCTTACATCGAGATAGACGAACAGGTAGTTAGGATTCTCCACCTGGCAGACCTCCTTGACGGTCACTCCTTCATATTTCTCCATAGAGAATGACGATTCTGCGATCTTCTCACCATAGAACATGATCTGAAGCTCGGTGTTCTTCATTCCTGCATACCAGAAAGGAGGATCAACTCGCTGGATGTCTGTTGCGTGCAGTGACACGCAACAGATAGCGAGCAAGAAAATGCTGACAAACTTTTTCATAGTTTAAGGTATTATTTCACTACATAGTATTCGAATGGTCTGAGAAGATCTGTTCCCGACGGAAGGGTCACGGTCTTGCCTGAAACAACGTCAGTGCAAGTGCGTCCCTGCCACTCCTGAGGGAGTTCGACATGATGCTGAGTGTCTCTCATGTTGATGACAACAAGCACCTTCTCCTCGCCATAGACTCTTTCAAACATAAGGACATTGTTGTCCGGATACGGAACAAGCGATCCCTTTCTGAGGGCTGGCTCCGAGTTGTATGCCGCGATAAGGTCGCAATACTCCTTGTACATATGAGGATTTGCCTCCCAGTCGATATCGACATAGTTGAAGAAGTTGATCTTTCCAGGATAACCTACCTCCTGTGAGCCATACACAAGGATACCTCCGTGGATGTACGCTGTAGCCACAAATGCAGCCATAGAACCCTCAGGACCGAAGAACTCACGTATAGGAGACATCTTCACGCACTCGTCGTGGTTGGTTGTAAAGCGGAGCTTCACCTTGCCTTCAGGAAGACCTGCATACTCGAGCGAGTCTGTTCTGAAAAGTGAGCTTACAGGCATCGGACCTGCAGGTCTTCTTCCCTGACCTGCTCCTGGGCCACCCTGCCTGTTGGATGTATTTCCGTTATATACTCTTCTGAGAGCTGAAAGCCAGCCCCAAGCATAGTTCATGTCAAATCCTGCATCGAAGTGATCCTTTCTCTGACCCTCTGCAAGCATAAGGAGGTCCTTACCCTCGATAGCTCTGAGCTGCTGGAGACAGTCCTGCCAGAACTCGAACGGCACGTAGTCAGCTGCATCACAACGGAAACCGTCTACTCCGACTTCCTCTACCCAGAACTTCATCGCATCGATCATCTCCTGGCACATGTCAGGCTTGCTGAAATCAAGGTCTGCAACGTCATTCCAGCCTGTTCCCTCAGGTGGGATGATCTCGCCAGCCTCATTGTGGGTGTACCACTCGGGGTGGTCATATATCCACTGGCTGTCCCATGATGTGTGGTTGGCAACCCAGTCGACAATCACAATCATACCTCTCTTGTGACTCTCTGCAACGAGGGCCTTGAAGTCCTCAACTGTACCGAACTCAGGATTTACAGATCTGTAATCTCTGATGGAGTAAGGTGAATTCACACTCTTGAGAGAGCCGATTTCATATATAGGCATAAACCAAAGAACATTGGCGCCCATAGTCTTTATAGAATCAAGATGTGAAGCCACTGCGTTGAAAGAATTCTCAGGGGCAAAGTTTCTCGGATTGACCTGATACATCACTACATCTTCCGGTGCAGGGACCTTCAAATCCACCTGTGCAGGTGCAGTACAAGCTACGACCAGCAATGCCATCGCAATGGCAGCAAAAAGATTTTTCATAATTATGATTGTGTTAAATTATTAAGCAAGCCATTCCAGGAACTCGTCGACCCTTGCCCTGGATACAGTCATCTCGCATTTAGGTTCGAAGTCTGTGACAACCTTCAGACGGCCTCCCTTTATCTTCACCACTCCCCTGATCTCAGAAAGTGCGATGATGCAGTACCTTGAGATCCTGAAGAACTCATTGAGGTCTATCTGTGTGATTATCACATCCAGAGGGAAGTTGATGATGTAATGTACCCCCTGTTTGGTAACTATATATGTAGCGTTGTCCTCAGTGTAGAAATAGGCAATGTCTGACACAGGGACCAGAACGAAATTATCTCCAAGTTTGATGATGAATCTCTTCTTGATCTTCCTGTCAACCATCGGCTTGTGCTTCATAAACTCGTCGAAGGAAGTCAGAAGACTCTTAGAGCTCACCACATTCATATTCTTCCTGCACCTCTCCACTGCTCCGCACAAGGCGTGAGGCTCGATAGGCTTGAGCAGGTAATCGATACATCCCACCCTGAAGGCCTCAATAGCATATTTATGATATGCAGTGGTCAGAACCACATTTGAAGTGATGTTTATCTGTCTGAATATATCGAAGCAGTTTCCATCCTGAAGCTCCACATCCATAAAGATAAGATCCGGCTGCTCGTTATCGCACGAGCGGAGGAAATCCACTGATTCCCTCACTGTTCTTGCCGTACCAACAATCTTCACATCAGGGAAATTGGAGTTCAGCATTCTTGCCAGCGACATCTGGGTTACTACTTCGTCTTCAACTATAAATATATTCATATCTCGTCAGGTGGGTTAGATTATCTAATTATCGGCAGTTCAACTACAAATTCTTCATCAGTTGACTTTACCTTAAGTTCTTTCGGGCTCATATCGTTGTACAGTTTCTGTATGTAATTAAGTCCGATATGCGTCGTCGGCTCACAGGTGTTCTTCTTTAACCTGTTGTTCCATATGACGATGTGGGTGGCCGTGTTATATATACGTATGTTCAACGGCGTCTGAGCCGTACCTCCATTGTGCTTTATCGCGTTCTCTATAAGGAGCTGAATGGAACAAGGTACGACATAGTTAGCCATAATTGACTCATCCACTTCAGTCACCACATCGAAGGATGATCCGAACCTGACCTTCATCAGATCCGTATATTCGTTTACAAAATCCAGTTCTTCGCGAATCGTGACCAGATTTTCTTCCTCATTTTCAATCATATATCTGTACAGATAGGCCAGCTTATATATGAATGAAGAGGCTTCCTGATTCTTATTTTCTATTACAAGACTGTTAAGTATGTTCAAGTTGTTGAACATAAAGTGCGGCTTTACCTGCTGCTGGAGACGGATGTAACTGTAGTTGGTGATGTTTGACATCTCGTTGGCCTTCTGGGCCTTCCTTGTCTCATTCACGGCATTGATTGCGAGATAGCACAATGCAACTGAGCAGAAGGTGTAGTCAATGATGACATTAAGAGTGGGGCTTCCCTGATATGTTCCCGGATTGCTGATCATCACCAGGCTCTGTCTGGCTACAATAATGACAGTAAACACGAGAAGGATCCAATAGGTATTGATCTCCATTACCATAAATCTGCTTTTGCTCCGCTTCAGCAGGGATATGATCAAGAGCACCAGGAATCCCAATATGACAGTAGTGGAAAATGTCGTAATGCCACCTCTTACATAGGAGTTCTCAATAAACAGATGCAGAAATGTTCCTATCAGTTTACCAAGATAGAATCCTCCGAAATTCACGATGACGAGTGCTATGATCATGCTCACTACAGTCGTCTTTTCAAGCTGGCAGAGAGATATGGCCATAAGCATCGTAAGCGTCGTAAGCGTCAATGCGTCAGACACGCCAAGCCATCGCGAGAGAACAGTCACAATCGCGTGAAGCAGAGCAAAAAACAGGATAACTGTCACTCCTTTGCCAAGTGATTTCATAGGATCGAATGTCTGTATTTAAATAGTGGTGGAGGATTTCAGCCCCCACCACCATTATTTATACATTGTTAAATTAATTGTAGCTTGGATTCTGTGTCAGACCAGGGTTAGCAGCCAATGCTCTGTCTGGAACTGGGAACCACTCGTACTTGCGGTCACGCTTTGCAGGGAGGTCATATCCTACCTCAGTAGCTCTACCGAAGAACCACCACTGGCCCTGAGTGAACTTGTCGAAACGACGGAGGTCTGTACGACGACGGTGTCCCTCGTCAAAGAACTCAAGTCCCCACTCGCTGAGCATTCTGTCAGCGTCGAACTCTGCTGAGAAGCCTCTTGGAGCCTGATCCTGTGCACCTACAAGTGATTTTCCGTCAACTGTTGAACCGTTAGTCCAGTCAGAAGCTGAGAAGTATCTCTTACGTACCTGGTTCACCCAAGTCTTAGCCTCATTTGCATTACCCTCACGGAGGAGACACTCTGCATAAGTGTAATATACCTCAGCAAGACGGAACTCAACTACGTCAGGATCGCAGAAGTTGTAAGGAGAGTCGATGTTGTAGTAAGGGTACTTTGCAGATCTGATACCTGAGTTAGTCTCACCCCAACGTGGGTTCTCAACTACCTGAAGAGAATGCTCACCCTTGCCCTGGAAGTTACCAACCTGGTCAACATATACAAGCGGCTGTCCGTCACGGTCAGCATCTGCCATCTGAAGCTCACCCTTACCGAAGTCAGCGCGGATAACGCCCTTCATGAAGTGGCCACCCCAGTTGCCTGCTGCATCGTTATAAGGAGCAACGAGACGGATGTCACGTGGATCAAAACGCTCCATAACTGCTCCGAGCTTGTCACCGTATGGCTCATCAAGGAAGCATACTGCGAGTTCCTTGTCGTACATATCCTTAACAACACTTGCTGTACCGTTTGCATCAAACTCAACGCACTGATCGTAGAAACTGTTCGAGTTGTCGAACGAAGGTGTAAGACAGCAGCAGTTCCATCCAGCGTGTTCTTCCTTAGTGTTGAAGTAAGCTGAGAATACGTAGCTCATGAACGGACCATTACGCATGTTGGTAGATCTCTTGTTGTAAACCTGGTCGCTTGAGAATGCGAAGACGATCTCCTTACACTCAGTGTTGTTGTTTGCAGAGTAGATAGCCTTGTAGTCGTCAGCGATTGCGTATGAACCGAACTTGCCGTCGATGATGTCCTTTGCAAGAACCTTACACTCATCGAAGCGTGCCTCGCCTGTGAATACCTCAGAGTTGAGGAGGATACGCATCTTGATCATACGGTTCATAGCCTGGTTACAACGGTTTACAGAGCCGTTTGCATCAAGTGAAGGAAGAGTCTCGTCAAGCTCCTGGATCATCCAGTCACAGATCTTCTTACATCCTTCCTCGAATGTTGTACCGTCCATAGCACTTACAGGGAGGATAGAAGTGTCAGTTGAAGTTGTCAATGGAATAACACTACCGAACACCTCGAATACATTGTAGTAGCAATATACACGGAATGTACGAACCTCGTCGATGTAAGCCTGCTTCTGCTCCTCGGAAAGACCGAGAGCTGAAGCGTTGATGCCTGAAAGGTCAGTGATGAAGTTATTACAGAGTCCGATAGCCGTCCAAGCACCGTTCCAGATTCTGTTTACATAGTTTGAAGATGGATTCCAAGTGTGTGTAGAAAGCACGAACTTGTCACCTGAGTCCCAGCCCCAAGATCCGCCGTTCCAAGAACGCCAAGTGATCTGGTCTGCAGACAACTCCTGAGCGTACCAGTACAACTCTGAGAGGTCGCTCTGCTCCTGAGCATAGATATGAGCGATTACCTGCTTGACTGAATTCTCATCTGTGAAATAGTTAGACGCATCAAGCAAAGTGTAAGGATGCTCAGTCATATCAAAACAGCCGGTGAGGGCAAGTCCTGATGCGATAGTCAATAAAACTTTCTTTATAGCATTCATATTGATGTTTCCTTTTACACGTTGAGATTAGAACTTAGCTGAAATTCCAAGAGTGATCTTGGTTGTATAAAGTGAAGTTGAACCTGCGATACCAGGGGTAAGACCAACTGATGAAACTGTTGATGGGTCAACTCCAGTAAACTTAGTGAGTGTCAAGAGGTTTGTAGCAGCGAGGTAAACATATACGTTCTCGAGAGCTGCCTTGTTCTCCTTGAACTTGAAGTTTCTACCTACAGAAACCTTCTCAATCTTGAACCAGTCACCATCCTCAAGGAAGAATGAGTTGAGGTAGTTGTTGTCCGCTGTGAGGTAAGGATACTTCTCGTATGCACTCTTGAGAAGGTTCTCAGCTGCAACACCTGGATAACCGTAGCTCTGGAGCTGTGAGTTCCAAATGTCGTGACCTGCGAGTCCGCGGCCGTTTACGTTGAGATCCCAGTTCTTATACTTGAGTGTAACGTTGAGTGAGAATGCGTGCTCAGGAAGGGTGTTACCGATAACCACCTTGTCGCTGTCCTGTACACCAGTCTTTGTAGCTGTGCCACCGTCAGCTGTCTTGTGAAGGAGCTGACCGTCCTCAGTGTAACCTGCGTACTCGAAACCACGGAGGCTACCGATCTGAGTACCCTCATAGAGACGGAAGAAGTAGTCGCTTGAACCGAGTCCACCTGTACCGTAGAGGTCTACGAAGTTAGCAGAGTAAACGTCGTTACCGATGCTCTTAAGGATAGCTGTGCTGTAAGAATATGTACCACCTACACTGAGAGTGAGGTCTTTGTTAAGACGCTGCTGGTAGTTGAGCGCGAGCTCGACACCAGTGTTCTGAGTAGAACCGAGGTTGAGCTGGATAGAGCTGAATACATATGGTGGCTGTGGAGCTGTATATGTATAAAGGAGGTTCTCCGAACGGCGGTCGAAGTACTCGATGCTACCGGTCAATCTGCGGTCAAGGAGTTCGAAGTCGATACCGTAGTTGTAAACTACTGCAGTCTCCCATCCGAGGTTCGGGTTAGGGTTACGCGAAATACCGTATCCCGGTATCCACTGACCATCCATATAATAGTTACTGCCCTTTGAGCTGTAAGTAGAGAGTGAAGCGTAGTCGCTACCTGCGTTACGTCCAGTCACACCATAAGAAGCGCGGACGCGGAGTTCATCAAGCCAGCCCTCAGTGCCTTCCATGAATCCCATGTTAGAGATTGTCCAAGCTGCAGAAACTGAAGGGAAGAAACCGTACTTCTTGTCCTTACCGAACTTAGAGCTACCCTCGTAACGAGCTGATCCTGTCACTGTAAGGAGGTCATTCCAAGAGTATGTTACACGACCGAATACACCGGCGAGCTTGTTGAATGACTTGCTTGAGCCCATGCTTGCGAGACCCTCGTCAAGGTAAGTACCTGAACCGATGTTGTACCACAAGAACTGGTCGTACTGGAAGTTTCTGTTGGTCATGTTCATGCTCTCACCCATATACTGGCGGTATGAATAACCTGCAACAGCCTTGAGAGTGTGCTTGTCCATCGAGAGGTTGTAGTTAACCATTGCCTCGAAGTTGCTTGTAAGGTTATTGCTGCTGTCCAAGCTTGCAGAACCAGCGTAGCTGTTCCACATCTGGCAAGTCTGCATTGTAGATGGAGTGTAGCTGTGACCGTATGTTGAATAGTAACCGAAAGCAGCGTTTGCATTGACTGTGAGGAGGTGATTGTCATTCTTGATGAGGGTCGCCTTCACATCCTGCTGTACATTGAGAGTAGTACTGTGGCTCTGGTTTGTAGGAACCTGGTTGTTCTCAACAGGGTTGGTAGCGCCTGTAGAGCTTGTTGGCCAGTAGTATCCAGTAGGAGTAGTTGCGTCATAAACCGGCTGAGTAGGGTTCATGAAGACTGTACCTGTAAGGCTACCGCCGTTACCATGGCTTACATATGCACGGATACTTGCAATTGTAGTAGTCTCAATGACATCATTCAACATCTTCTGACCCAAGAGGAATCTGAGGTTGTATGTCTGTACATCATTGTTCTTGTAGAGCTGGTTTCTGTCAGTGTAGTTGAATGAAACGTTGTAGTTGCTCTTTGCAGTAGATCCTGCGAATGAGATGTACTGGTTGAGATCGTAAGTAGGCTTGTCGTTGCGGAGAGCATTCCAGTAAGCCTTGTCGATACGTCCGCCGTAGTCAGCTTTACCACGGGTCTTGTTGAGCTCGAGCCACTCCTCAAGGTTGTAAACCTCAGGCATATCGTGGAGAGCCTGGATAGCATAGTAAGAGTCATAAGTAACTCTGAGCTTGCCAGCCTCGCCTGCGCCTCTGCGTGTAGTCACGAGAACCACACCGTTCGCACCACGTGTACCATAGATTGCTGCTGACGCACCGTCCTTGAGTACTGAGATAGACTCGATGTCCTGAGTCGAGATGTCGCTGAGTGAAGCACCTGCTACACCGTCGATAACGACGAGTGGAGAGTTACCACCGTTGATTGAAGTAGCACCACGGATCTGGAAAGATGTGCTGTTACCATCAGCCGACATGTCGATGTTGAGACCTGCCACCTTACCCACGAGGAGCTGCATAGGGTCACCTGAAGCTGCCTTGTTGAAGTCTTCAGCCTTTACGCTGACAACAGATGATGAAATCTCCTTTTTGCTGAGAGAACCATATCCGACAACAACTGTCTCTTCCAGCATCTCAGAATCCTCTGCGAGGGTAATTGTAGCTGGAACAGCTTTTGCAGCAAATAATAAAGTCTTGTAACCGATGCAACTGATCTCTACTGTTGCATTCGGGCCTGAGACACGAAGGATAAAGTCTCCGTCAAGTCCTGTAGCAGTACCGTTGGTAGTGCCTTTTTCAAGGACAGTCGCTCCTGCGACAGGTCCCACCTGATCGTAAACAACTCCCTTAACCTCATATCCGCTCTGAGCGAATGTGAAAACAGGCATCATACTTATCAGAAAGAAGATGATACCAGTCAAGAACACTGTTTTTTTCATGGATTACATTTATTAGTTTAGTGTGTTTTCGATAAAGTTACTGAATACACGCGCACCTAATATGTAAAGTGTTCTCTTTTGTGTGTGATTGGATGAAATACAGGTGTGAACGGATTAGGGTCAGATATGCTCAACTTCGGGATGAAGCTCAACCCCGAACTTGTCCCTCACGGAAGCAATAATACGGCGCTCCAGGCCGATGATTTCCTCCGGAAATGCCTCTCCGGTGTAGTTCACAATAACCAGCGGCTGCTTCTCCCAGACAGCAGCTCCGCCACTGCGACGTCCCTTCCATCCGCACTGCTCGATCATCCACGCAGCCGGCACCTTGACCATCCCGTCAGGAAGATCATAATGAGGCACATTATACTCAGATCCCTTCTCAGCCTTAGCCGCAGCCTCAATACGGGCAAAATGCTCAGCACTGATGACAGGATTCTTAAAAAAGCTTCCGGCACTGCCCATCACTCCAACCTCCGGCAGCTTCTCCTTCCTGATCTTGATAATCACCTTCCTGATCAACGCTGGAGTTATGTAAGCAGTTCCTTCTTTGTCAGCATCGGTGTCGCTTGGAAGCGACATGCCACCCCCGGCTAGGGGGTGATGTAGCGACGAAGTCGCGTTTCGGGGGTCGCTGGAAAGCGATACCGATGCTGACAAAACTGCATCTTTCAGATGACCGTAATCCAGTTTTGGCTGAGGTGTGCGGCTAAGCGCAAAGACCACATGGGTAACGACATAGCGTCCCTTGATCTCCGGATCCTTGAACGCCGAATCACGATAGCCATACCCAAGATCCTCAACATCGAAGTTCACGAACTCCTCATCCACAGTGTCATAGCAATATACCGTCTTGATGACATCCTTCACCTCGACACCATACGCACCGATATTCTGAACGGCAGAAGCTCCCACTTCTCCTGGGATATACGAAAGATTCTCCACGCCCCAGAGGCCTTCCTTAGCCGCCCAGGCACAGAAATCATCGAAGACAACGCCAGCGCCGACAGACACAAGAACCGGCTCCTGAGACTCATCACTGATAATCTCAATGAAATCTATCTTTGAATGAAGGACAGTACCCTTGAAATCATCGGTAAACAGCAG
>CANBDZ010000023.1 GCA_947367375.1 uncultured Bacteroidales bacterium
TAATTGTCAATATATTACCATCCCTCTCCACTTCTGCACCGAGATTCTTGGCCACCTGAATAGCCGCCTCGTTGTCTCCACACGGAGTGTAACCGCGAAGGTGAGAAGTGCCGTCCGCAAGAGCCGCCGCAATGATAGCCCTCTGAGCGAAACTCTTCGAAACAGGCATGATAGACCTGTCACACTTTTCATATGAAACCGTAGCAGGTCCCCCTAAATTTTGGGGTACCTGGCACAGTTTTGAGGTGTTTTCGTAGCAGGTCCTATATCCAATGAACGGGAAGTCCCCGTATATTTCCTTTTTCATGTCCGCTGTTGCCCATTGGCCTGGGGCTGCGGCCTCCTCTTCGGAAAGGGCGGCATAGGTGTAAGGTGCGCCGAGCTTCAGGCAGTCCACTCGCGACTGTCTGCCGGCCTCGCCCATACAGAAAGCCAGCAGGCCTCCGTCCGCCAAAGCACCTATCCTCTCATTTCCTGATTTCTTTTCCTCGCGACACCATTCGTATAAGGCCAGGACTTTCTCCACGTCGGCCTCTGAGTGTGCTGCGGTGACGATTTTCACCATGTCCGCACCGTGGTAAACACATTTTTCCACCACTGCCTTGAGAGCCTCGAACGAGCTTGTACCCTCGAAATCGTGGTAAGATCTGATGAACACAGTTCCGTTTTCGTGAGCTGCCTGACGCACTCTCTTGGACATCTGCTTCTGCGCCTCGATCTCCACATCCACATATCGTGCGCCCGCTTCGATCGCCCTGATCAGACGCTTCTCCGCCATCTGCATTGCCTTGATCTCACGGCTGAGCGGAGTCAGTTCCGGCTTCTGCAAAGACGGCTCGTTAGCAGCCAGCTCGCTGATACGGCAGGTAGCCACCAGCGGAATGTCCGAAGTGGAAAGTTCCTCAGTCTCCCTCGCAGTCAGAGCACATCTGTCCAGACGGATCTCCGCCATCTCACACTGCTCCAGAGCCTCGTAGATCTGCTCTAAATTTCTATTTTGTATTGTTGTACAAATCATATCTCAAGTTTCGCAAATGACAAGTTGTTAATTGATTGAAGGTTGGCGAGCTTGCGAAACTTCTTCCCACCGCACCTTCCTTGATCTATGCCATCAGTCGGCAGACCTCCTCAACAGTCAGAGCGACTGTCTCCACCTCTCCTATCGCCTTCGGCAGAACGAAATGCACCTTGCTTCCCTCCGCCTTCTTGTCCTTCTTCATTGCCTCTGCCATCTCCTCGATGGTGTACGGGCAGAAACACGGAATGTTGCAGTCCCAGAGGTCCGAGCTGAGTCTTCCCTCGAGCTCTGTCGGCTCGTTGCGGTCCTTTCTGTAGTAGCGGTCCGCCAGCTTTGCAGCCAGCACCATACCCATAGCAACCGCCTCACCGTGAGTCACTCCCTTTGTCTCAAAACGCTCGCCTCCATCTTTCTGAGCCAGAGTCTCTATCGCGTGTGCGAAGGTGTGTCCGAGGTTCAGCTTGCGACGCTCATCCTTCTCGAACTGATCTCTCGACACCACTCCCGCCTTGACACGGGCAGCTGCTGCAATCAGCTGATTCAGAGTCTTTCTATGCTTCTTGAGAAGGTCAGTCCACACAGTCTGCTCATCCTTTCCAAACATCATCACCTCAACATGATATTCGCTCGAAATGTCAAAGAAAAGATCAGCAGCCTTCTGATAATTGCCCCCGTCCTCAATGATGAAGGTCTTGAGCATCTCCGCCACTCCCGAAAGGAAATCCCTCTGAGGCAGGCTCTCAAGCACCTGAGGGCATATATACGTAAACGCCGGCTGACGGATCACGCCGAGGATGTTCTTATATTTCTGGAAATTTACCCCTGTCTTGCCGCCGATCGCAGCGTCAACCTGAGAAAGAAGGGTTGTCGGTATATATGCGAACCTCACTCCCCTTTTGTATATACTTGCGGCGAAGCCGACCATATCCGTTGTTATGCCTCCGCCGACCGCGAGTAACATCGCGTCCCTGTCGGCACCATTCTCGAGCAGCCACGAACATATCCCCATCACCGTCTCGAGGGTCTTTGCGTCCTCAGCCGCTTCGACCTCCATCATCTTCGCGCTGCGACGTTTCAAGACGTCAGCCACCTGCTTCAGCGCCGGGCACTTCTGCGCCACATTGGCGTCGACGATCGCATATATCTTTGAATATGGTTCCAGACACGAGGCCAGGTCCCTGAAATCAGCGGACGTGACGATGCGGCTGATCGGTTTCTTTCCGGAATATATATTTATATGCTCCATAAATGATTATGGCTTAATACCTTACGGCAGATATTTCATTATGAGTTCCTCCATCAGCTTGTAGCATCCTACGTTTGGATGAACGCCGTCGTCCGCATATTTCACAGGCAGGCCGTTGTGCTCGTCCTTCAAAAGGGTGTGGTAGTCCACATACGGGATGCCGTTCTGCTCGGCATATGCACGGATCATTCCGTTGAGCTTCACGATGTCATCAGCTGGCTTCACCTCAGGTCTCCAGCGATAGCCGGTTGCAGGGAGGATTGCACAGAGAATCGGTTTTATGTTGTTTGCCTTGGCGAGTTCGCACATGGATATGATGTTGCCGAGGACGTTTTCAAGAGTGATCTCGCCGTTGTTTCTGGCGATGTCGTTGGTTCCTGCAAGAATGGTCACATATTCCGGAGCAAGCTCGATGACATCCCTTCTGAAACGCACGAGCATCTGGGATGTTGTCTGACCGCTTATGCCACGGCCCACATAGTTGTTGGAAGTGAAGAAATCAGAATCCCAGCTGGCCCAGTTGTCGGTGATCGAGTCGCCCATAAACACAGCCTTCGGTGCGGAAGCGACCTGGGTGTTGCTTTCTTTGTACCTGTTGAAACCGGCCCAGTCCTGGGCAAAAGATGCTGATGAGATCGAAATGAAGATGATCAGCAAAGGAATAATACGGAGATTCCTCATACCTGCAAGTTTATTTGTTCAACTGCAAATATATTCAAAAAGTTTGTTTTTTCCCTCAATTTACAATACCTTTGCAACCCTAACCAGAGAAGGTCTACCCCTTCAACTTTCCAGACGGAAAGTCATCAGCCCGGATGGCGGAATCGGTAGACGCGCTGGTCTCAAACACCAGTGGAGCAATCCGTGCCGGTTCGATCCCGGCTCCGGGTACCAATTAAATCGCAAGCCTTTGATTTTCAAGGGCTTGCGATTTTCTTTTGGGATTTGCACCACGGTTGCACCACAAGTAGGAAAATAAAGTGCAAATTAACATAGATGCCAGCGCCAAAAATCCGGAAAGAATGGAGTTTGAAAGTATACATGTGCTAAGCTCTTTAGCATCGGATAGCCAGCTGCATCAGTCCTGTATGTGTATTTAAACTCATTCTTCCTATTATACAGATCTTCTTTAAATTCTTCAAATGATAGACGGTCTGCAGAATTTATTAACTTAATCAATGAGACTTCACTATGATACCCTTCGTCAAAAAATATATTTGAAAACAACTCCTCTTCCAAATCATACCCTACCCTTGAAATATAATTTTCTGTCTCACTTTCTGAACAGAAAGGTATAAAAAGTCCAAGGTCAATTTTATTGTTGATAGCAAAATCACGTAGAAACAGGTACTCTGCCTCCATTTCAAGTATCACAGTCCACTCCAGCAACATCGGCATCAACAAAGATGTTTTGTCTACATAATTATATGGCTTAATACCTGTCGCGACGAATTTTACCACATTCTTTTTGTTGTTACGTGCATCTGGCAAACGTCCTCCATTCAAATATCCCAAATATAAAGAGTTAATAACACTCGTCAAGTATTCTTTTGCTTTCTCAATATCATTGTAATACAAGTACAGATTAAGAATTAAACAAATAGGAATAGAGTGATTATCGATCAATGGTCGAGAAGAAACATTGTTGGCATTAATAATATTATACAGCATTGTTGCCATCATGGGTTTTTGATCTTCTTCATTAACCCCGCCAAACATAGTATAATATTGCAACCACTCCAATACCCTAAACGTATACCCCACTTGTTCATATCGCCCACCCCTTTCCGAATAAAATCCATCAAGTGCTGTTGCTAAAGGCATAGTCCGCTTAAAATATTCTACCATGACAGAGTTATAAAAATCCCATATTTTATTATATTGTCTTTGAACTAACGGATTCTGCTCAGCTTTACATACTAATATTTTATGCCACAGTTTTAGAACAAGACAAGTCAAGTAGCGCTTGGTGATATCAAAATTATTATATTGATTTTTCGATTCCGTATAAATTACAAATGCTATGAGTCGGAGAGTTTCAAATAACTTAACAATATGACGCGGCAACTTCTTCTTTACCGAATCAAAATTAAGATCTTTGAGAATTCCATCCAGCATCTCGATGTAGAATGGAGATACTCCATCAAACACATTTAAATTTGTCAAAGTCTTATTGAATAACTGAGTTGCCTTTTCATCTGCCAGCAAATAGTGGCAGACAAAATGCTCAGAAAACAGACGAGTTAATTCAGAAAGTCCCCAATGTTCAAACTCAACATTACCATCTGTTGGAAAGTTTTTCTCGACAAATCCCGCAAAGGTAGATTCAACACTTGCCTTAATTTCACCATTGTGCACCAAAACAATTTTTAATGGCAATTTCTCATCTTCCTTATTTATAAAATCAAAATCCTTATCTTTCGCTTCTAACAATGACTCTCTAACACCATCCTTTTTAGTATACACATTCGTATCAATGTGACGATCCTCTCCGCCTTTAAGTTCAAAATAAAACCTTTTCTTCACGTTATCTTTAAAATCAACTCCTACGGCTACGACATCTTTCCCATACTGAGGCATACCCTTATACTCACTTGGCTTGCTCAGAATGATAAAACCCTGAGACTCAAGAAATAGCGGAAACACATAATCCAACTCATCACTTTCTTTTAGTGATGCTAAGTATTCTCTTACTATTAAAGAACGCACATCCATTAGAATTGACTTTTAAAGTTTGAATGCAAATAATTATACAAATCAGGATTTTTATACAGTTCCATATTTAAACTAACGCTATATCCATAATGTCCAAGCATAGAGATCGAATTGTCTCCAACTCGCCATCCTTTCCCTCTAACTATTGAAATCTGATGGCACAGACTCAAAAATGAACTTTCTCCAGAATTCATTTCTTCCATTTTCTTGTGATGAGTTTCATCCTCTTCCTTTATATATAACTCCATTAAATCTAGTTCATTGCATAAAGGATTCAAATCATTGATATTCTCTTTAATACTACGGATTTTATCAACATGTTCTTTTGTTACTCTTATGTCTACCATAAAATCATCATCCTCGCCCATTAGTTCTTCCAACTTGTCATATAAAGTTACACCATATGATGTAAGTATAAGTTGAGATAGATTTCTCTGTAAAAAGGTTCTTACACTTGGATACTTAGACGTTTTAAAAGCCAGCAGTAATGGTAGCATCTTTTCTATAGAACAATGCAGTACAAAAGAGATAGCCTCCAAAGCTCGTAATTGCTGGATTTCCGTTTCAAACAAATTAAGGTCAACACTACAATTATCATCAATCCAAAGTAACATTTCAGCGATTTGAATTCTAAAATGTGGGAAATTATCATACAGAGAATTACATATACACTTCCATGTTTCCTCCTTTCCTTCAGATAAAAAATGCTCTAATGAACTCCGATATTTCATTACCAAAAAAGGATGTCCATTCTTTAGACTCAAGACAGACAGTTTCCTAAGTAAATCAAAGAAATATTCAGGATTTTTAAACCAATGGAAGAACTCATTAATCTTTCCAAAATACCTCGAATCATTCCCTAGTATTATTTCAACAAAAAAAGTAAACCGATTCTGTTCGAATCCATTTATATAACATACGAACCTAAAAATAGCATCTCTAAGACTTTCTCCATTATGTATAAATAATTCACGGAGTTTTCCCCAACACGCTTCTTTAACATCATCGTTAGAATTAGGATGTTCTATAAACTTAGTATAAGCATATGCTAGTTGCGTTTTAGTTCCTGCTGAAGAACCTTCTAACAAATCATCGCACAACAACATCATACTATCAACTTCTGATAAACAGGAATAATGCAAGCGTCCGAGTATAAACGCGACTAACTCCCCATCATCTTTTAACTTACACAATTCATCATATACTTTCTGAAAATCATATAGAGACAACACTATCAGGATATTTGACTTTATATAAAAGTTGTTAGGACGAGAATACTCATACCTATAGAAATTCCACAAATGTTCAATGTCTTTCAATGCCAAATCATTAAAATACTTGCGAACAGAATGAATAATCTCATGTTCTTCCAATCTGTGCAAGAGTGCTGAAAATGCAACAATATCAACATGATTACCAAATTGAGACATTCCTAATAAAACCTCAGAATAGCGCAATAAATACTCTTTGCTCAATTCCATAAAAAAACATGATAAATCCTTTAGGTCACGAGATGACTTCCAGGCCACATATGATTTATGGCAATCTAATAACTGGGAGTATGCATTTATATAATTGTGATATCCGTTTTCCTTCTTTTTGTTTTTCTCAAACTCTTCTATAAATTTAAATGCCTCAACAACATCATACGGATAGTTCCTGTAACTACATCTAACTATATAATTAGATAGCAATTCTTGAAGAATCACAGATTGAATATTCAACTTTATATCTGACGAATCGTTTATCAAGACTCCCACATCAAGCAGTCTCGCACACAAGCCGTCATCATCCAACTGATATGAAAGACTACAAGATTTAAAATAGCCATCAAACAATTCGTCAAGTCTATAATCTATATGCAACTCCATAACGCACGTTTATTATCCAAATAGGTCATTATTGGTATGTTTGGTAATGTCATTAATTTGATCTTTCGTAAAGCCTATATAAGACAGGATGCAACAAATAAGTACTTTGCGCAATTCATCAGTTAATTCATATAGATTGATACCATCTAAAGCTTTGTCACTTCGTTTTGCAAGAAGATGAGAGTGGTAATGACGTGTTTCTGCAATAGCATCTAAATCTATGTTTTGATTTATACACTCAACTCCTGCAAACGACTGAAAGACAACAGTTAGAATCTCAAGCAACGAACGCTTCTTCGTTTTCTTCATAAACCTCCGTCCATATCCCTCAACAGCTTGAATAACTACAAGAAAGTTTATATATGAAAATGAGCCATGATAATCTATTGAATCAAGCAGATGCACTCTTATTGCATCGAATTTCCAATCATTATTGAACCATATCTTAAGAGCGCAAGGATATTGTTCTTCTATAGTCTTATGGTCAAATATAAACTTATGTCTTTCTATCTTCTTAGCACTTGGCTTAGTGTGAAATTTAGTATCAATAACGATTGATCTATAATAGATATCTCCTTCTATGTGTTCATAATAGTTATCATTTGAGAATAATCTTAATTCAGAAAACCCCACTTCTCTAAAAGTTGCCAGTGATAAAAATTGTTCGTAACGAACTACGGCCTCGTAAAACTCCTTTAATGACAAATTTTCTTTGCTTTCTATCTTTAAAGATGTAAACTGCTCAAATGACGGGTTGAAGTACATATCTCCGCTTTTGAATGAAGCATCACGACATAGAGAGATCGATAATTGCTCAGATACATCAACCTTTGCTACTTCCCTCTGGGCATCCGGCAGATTGTCAATTTTGACAGTAATCCCACGCCCATGCTTTTCGTCTTCATACTCATGCTTAATAATTGCAGGATAGAACCAATAAGACAACTCCGGTATTCTCACTGATGCCTTAAAAAATCTTTTTTCATCAAGACTCTCCAAATGGAAACCTATCGCTATTACCCGAGCCTTATAAATAGATGTTGAAAACTCCGCACATCCAGTATGAGAAAAACTACTAAAACATTCAAACAAAGTGATATTAATGCCATCAGATGATTGACCATGAATAACAGGTTCTACCAAATTCGCTTTAAAACCAGCTAAGAATGATCCATCATACTCGGCATCAAACGTACCAATAAGTTCAAGTTTAAATTCTTCACTTGAGAAATATGTAAGGACACCTGCAACCTTTCGTTCTTTATTTGATGGGAGCCACCACAGACCTCTATATTCTTTCGCTTCCATTATTAACTTTTTAGTGAAGTTTCTTTAAGTTTATTAATTAGCGTTCTTCCCCAGTCACACATTTCTTCCTCAAATGTCCACATCATGGACTCAACGATCTCAGTTTCATCCTTTTCAGAAGCCATTAGGGATAAGAAAAGACAATGTTTCTGCAGTTCATCCAGATCTTGATACTCTTCTCTGAAAAGTGTTTCGATATTAGGTATATAGTCAGACAGACTCTTGTCAGACATGGCTAAATCCATTGCTATCACTTCAAGATACGGAGCTTGACCTTGTGTGAATTGCATTGTGTTCAGCTTAGTTCTAATGTTGTTGTATATCTTTTCGCTGACTTCGTTTCCGATGCGGTCGCACTCGTCAAAATCTAATATTGTGGGTTTGTCGTTCATGGCTTTATGTGTTTCTCACTGTTAATACTTTGGTGGCGAATGAATGCTTCGTTTAATGCATCCCTAAATAGTTTCCTATAGTAGTCTGATATATACTTTGTTCCTTCTTTTACAATGGCCTTGTTCTGAGTTTCTGTCATCATGCAGTTGTTTACGAAAGTGTAGTAAAGTGCAACCGCAATATGATCAGAATCTTCTTTACCTATAGTAAGTTCATCACCTTCATTCCATTGGCGGATAAAACACGTACCATCATGAACCTGAAATGCATAGGCTGCGAGTTCACCATACTCTTTATACTTTCTTTGGATCTCCTCATTTAGTTCTATAGGAATCGTCAACTCATTTCTAAAGAAATACCGACATAATAGTTCTTGATATGGCATCATGCTGTCTTTCCAGATTCGTTCTCTGTAACGACTAAAGAAGTGACTGGAGAAGTATCCTATATACGGCACCCCTTGAACTTGCAATGAACCATGCTTACGATATTGCCAATATCCCCATTGAATGACAATCTTATGTCGTCCATCTTGAATGAATGCCAGCACCTTTACAATTGGATTATCTACAGTGGCTGGAATAGGAGAGTGGAACATAATCAAGTATTTATTTCTGCTATCTTGATGTTCATACTCTTCCCACGTCCACGCGGGAAACTTACGCTCTTTCTTAAACTTTTTTGCGACTTTGGGAACCAATGATTCTGCTCTGATTCTCAATTTATCGCGGTCTGCAGAAAGAGCTTTCCATATTTCAAGGTTTGACATTGATGTGACTATCATAACTTCAATTTTTACAAAGATAGCCTGCGGCTATGCAATCTATCTGCATACACCACACTAACATACAATTGAATTACGATGCGATTACACCATGAAGTTTTTTAATGTAATTGATAAAGGCTGGTGTATCGGCATTGAAGAAGGACTGAAGATCCCATTCAGAGAAGGGTTCTTCGCGGTAGAGGGTGGCTGGCTCAATGTCTCCGTTGGAGCAAACATAATCAAGCACACTCTTAACATACTCTTCCTGTTCCGGATTGAGCGGGCTAACAGTTAGATACTTTGAATATAATTCTAAAGCTTTTACGCGATCCACTTTTATGATGGAGCGGATAAAGGCTGCAACGCTGTCGCCACAGATAAGACCTCCACGGAGGACGTATGCCTGGTATTCTTCTTTGCTGCCCAGCTCTTTCCAACAGATTTGCTCCAAGGCCAGGATGTCATCCTGCGTGAGCTGCTGCAGTGAACGAATCTTCTCCAGTACGGGATGATGACGGTTCTTGGATATAAAATCAATGACGCGCTCTTTGTATGTGAGTGTAGGCATCGTATGCTTGGGAGCGTCCTTGTACTCGATAATGTCTGGGACATTGATAGTGAAGTTGCGTTTCTTATCTCCTTTGATGAACTGCACGAGGTCACGCATCTCAATGCGGACCTTTTCCATTTTGTCAAGCTTAGCGGATTTCCAGAAGTCGGGGTTAGCCACTTCGTTCACGATGTTAATCTTTTCCCTGACCTGCTGGATGGAGGCCTTGCTTTGAAGAGATTTGGCAATCTCGGTTACACGTACCATACTCTTTCCAGCTTGGTGGTCTGGAAGGATTTTGGCCAACTGGATGTTGAGAATAAGAATATCGAAGCGCAGGGCTGAGTTATCCGTGGCGCTGCGAATGATAATCGGAGCCACCTGGTCCTTAAGGTCCAGGGCATCTATCTCGGATAGGCATACCCAAGATTCTTCCTTGCGGAACTTATCCACAATCCCCCAGTGACGGCGGACCGTGATGTTCTGGTCACTGAGGGCAAAGACCTGACCACGGAGCGTCTTCTTGATATCATCGTGAAGAGAACGGGCAAAGGAGTCTTGCTGAAACTGTGCGTGTTGCAAAGCCAGCGCCATATCCACGCGGAGGTCAAAGAGACGCTCCGTTACGGAGATCATCGGAAGCTGAGGCTCCCCTTCAGGAGTGACATCAAAGAAATCGAAGTTGCCACACCAGTCGTAAATATTGAAGAACTGCTTGTCCATCCCTTCACCGTGAACATCAGGGGATTTGCGAGTGCCACGGCCGACCATCTGCCAGAACTTAATCTTAGATTTTACCTGCTTGAAAAATACAAGATTCAGTACATCTGGGACATCGATACCGGTGTCCATCATATCCACGGACACCACAATCTGTGGCATCTTTCCACGAACTTCAAAGCTGTTGATAAGGTCCTGTGCTTTGGTGACCTTGTTGTCAATCAAGACACAGAAGTCGCTGCCGTATTCCGGATACTGTTTCTGGAAGCGTTCCACAATCTTCACTGCGTGTTCGTGCTTATGAGCAAATATGATGGTCTTGCCAATGGTATCTCCACCATTTACAGTGAGGCCGGTTTTCATCAGGTCCTCTAATACCAGATCGATAGTCTTCTCGTTATAAATGTAGTCGATGATTTCAGAGCTGCGAATATCGCGCGGCGTGGGGGTAGTCCCATCTTCTGAACGAGCAGCCTCATATTTCCAGATATCTTCAAACTGTTCTTTCTGCTCTGCCGTAAGTTCCTTGTACTTAATACCTTCGCTAAGGTGTTTCGAAGTGCGATTCATGACGACAAAGTTCACCAGGTACTTGTCATCCACTGCTTCTGCCAACTCATATGCAAAGTTGGGTTCACCGTCAAGTTCGAACAGTTCATACGTGCTGCGGTCAACGTCTTCACGAGGCGTGGCTGTAAGGCCAACCATCAGCGCATCGAAATAATCCAGGATAGCGGTATACTTGCCGAAAACGCTGCGGTGGGCTTCATCAATGATGATAAGATCAAAGCGACCGACGGAGAAGTTCTTCTTGTCGGAATCTATATACCTAATCATCGTCTGGTAGGTACTGAACACAAAACGGGCGTTTAGGTCCGGTTTGGGCTGGTCCAGACGGGTCTTGGAATAATCAGGCAGCAACTTCTCGAAGTTGACATAGGCCTGCTCCACAAGGGCATTGCGGTCAGCCAGGAATAGGATATTCTTTACCCACTTGTTACGGATGAGTACGTCGCAGAGGGAAATGGAGACGCGAGTCTTTCCGGAGCCTGTTGCCATCACGAGAAGGCCGCGTCGATGCATCTTATTATAGTGGTCGCAGATGTTGTGGATAGCACGTTTCTGATACTCGCGATCTGTAATGTAGTCTTTGACCTTGGTGTCTGTTATAGCAGTACGACCACGGCTGCGAAGGATGACTAGAAGATCTTCCTGACTGTGGAAGCCCAGAATCTGACGGGGAGGATAGCCAAGACCGTCAATCACGAAGGTCTGAAAACCGTTAGTGTAGTAGATAACAGGAAGGACGCCGTATTGGGCCTTCAGACACTGTGCGTAAATTTCTGCCTGATGTTTACCAATGACAGGATCTTTGCTGGTCCGTTTGGCCTCAATGACTGCAAGCGGCTTCCCGTCTGAAGCAAAGAGGACGTAGTCTGCATAACCAACATCCTGGGTTGGCATTCCGTGAACTTCAATCTCAGTGCCGGCTTTATTGGGCAATGACACATTGTCTTTTCCGACCAGTTCCCATCCGGCATCGCGAAGCATAAGGTCTATGAACAGCTTGCGAGTCTCGAATTCCGAGTATTCGGTTACGACTGGGGCTGGCGTCTTGTTGGTCACTGCTTCTGCAGGAACTCTTTCGACAAACTGACGGACAGGGATCGGGACGGTCTCTCTTGGAGTAATCCTGAGGCCTGTCTTGGGTATGAGCGTTTTGCTGAATGGTGCAAGAGAAGAAAGGAAGCGAAGCTTAAGGAGAGTGCCGCCAACCAGATTGTAGAGATTGAGGAGACAGAAATAAGCCTCACCGCTTTTGACACCTCCGGAGTGAGCAGCAATATTACCCACTCTGCGAATGTAATGTGCTGCAGCCATTAAACGGTCATCGTCAATAAATGCAACAAACGGCTCACCAGTCATCAGCTCGAACAGCGATTTGCGTTCTCCAATATCCGCATTCTTGAGGGTATAAATGGCCTTGACCAACCATTCGAGTCCCCGGCGACAATGCAGGGCACAAGCGTCGTGGTCTGATTCCATAGAGGCCTCTGCACCCTGACAGAAAGTATAGAGGTCATGAAGTGACTCTATGTCACGCAGGTAATCGAAATTGGTCATAGGCTTAAACGTTAAAGTAATTATCTAAGCGACTGGCAAAAAGTTGCTCTGCAGATTCTAATGACGTTTTAATCATTTCTTTTTCAGCCTGTATCTTTTTCGCCATTTCCGCGAACTGTTTTTGTAATTCAATAGGCGGAACTGCAATCTTTATCGCTTCTGTAGTCTTCTTCGAAATCTCTTTGAAAGTAGCTCCTGTGCCTAAAGAGTTAAGGTACTCCGTTTTAGAATAAAGAACCTGAAATGCATACTCATTGTTCAGTTTCTCTGAGCATATCAAGTTCTTAAAACCCTGATTGCAGTACATTGGAACAGTTGTGATAGCAACCTTTCCAATAGGAGCACGCGAAGAAAGCAGTACGGTTCCAACAGGAAGAAGTGTTACATTTGTCTTTCTGACAGCCTCATCAGATATAGTGCGTTCAGTTGCTCCCTTGTAGTGCTCTTTGTGCAATTCTGCGGGAGTAACCCAATAGTTATCACCAACCCAGTATTCTTCGATTTGAGTCTTTGGCGTAGCTCCACCTACGATTTCTGCCACTTCGTCAAGCCTCTTATAATCCCATCCCCGCTCATTTGCAATGGGATCACCGAACATCTCGTGAAAGATGGATTGGGCAAGATCGTCCAGGATTTTGAGCTGTGCATTCTTCTTCTTAACAATGCTAGAAAGTAGATCCAGTTCTGCAACGATACGTTGCTGCTCCTCTATTTCGACAGGATAAATAAATCGATATGATTTTACTGCAGGGACAGTCAACTGAGGAATCGTCACCCCTGTGCTCTTGAATTTTATACTGGAGAGAGCGTAGTAGAAATATCTAATATCAATAGTATCCTTCGGGATAGCAGAAATTAAACGAATAATTGGATAAAATGGCTTTACATGAAGCACACAGTGTCCGATAGTTCCTCTTCCTGAGATAGTTACGCATGATTCAGTTACACGAGGGGCATCCGTGTAACCATATAATCCATCATTCTCAACCCCATTAGAAAAAATGGGAATAGGACAAGACTCGGTTTTCTCTTTTGAGAAGGCCGTTTTCGGAACATCACCTCCTGCAAATATATCCTTACAGGCTTCCCCTATACTACATTCTATCCATCCTTTTCTATCCATAACGCTACAGGTACTTTTCACGGAACTCTTTGAGTGCCTGAGTGATTTCTCTTTGATAATCATCCAACTGGGCCAACAGTTTGTCACTAGATTCATACTGTACCTTCTCTACCTTTACCTCGCGGTATTTGTTGTGGGAAAGGATATAACCATTCTTGCGAATCTCATCAACTGGCACCATAAAACTCTGATCCAGACGGGTACGATTCTCTTCCCCTGAAAGATTGGCAAAACGGGCTATGACGTCCGGAATGTCGTTCTCCTCAACGGAGGTACGCTTCTGGTCCAGAGAGAAACCATCGGTTTTCATGTCATAAAACCAAACCTTGTCTGTACCACCAGCATTGGTCTTGGAGAAGATAAGGATGGCAGTTGAGACTCCGGAATAAGGAAGGAAGACACCGGAAGGCATGGAGATAACTGCCTTGAGGTGCTGATTATCTACCAGTTCTTTGCGGATGGCCTGATGAGCAGTTGAAGCACCAAAGAGGACACCATCTGGGACGATGCTGGCGCACTTTCCACCGACACGGAGCATCCGGACGAATAGGGCCAGAAAGAGGAGTTCGGTTTTCTTGGTATTAGAGACCGAGAGCAGGGATTTGGCGATGTTGCCACCATCGATACTGCCTGCAAACGGAGGGTTAGCTAAGATAAGGTCGTAGCAGTCTGCATCCTCGTTCTCCGGAGAGAGACTATCCTGCCATTTGACATCGGGGGCATCCACACCGTGCAGCATCAAGTTCATTGCACCGATGCGTAGCATGGTAGTATCAGTATCAAAGCCGTGGAACATTTGTGTCTTGTAGTGAGTCATATTGGCTTTCTTCATCAGTTCGGCACGGTGATGTTCCTGGACATATTTGGCAGCCTCAACGATGAAAC
Source organism: uncultured Bacteroidales bacterium (assembly GCA_947367375.1). Lineage (GTDB taxonomy): Bacteria > Bacteroidota > Bacteroidia > Bacteroidales > UBA932 > Cryptobacteroides. The sequence continues at coordinate 14,720 of CANBDZ010000023.1, forward strand.
CTGCAGAGCCCATCGCAGGGTCGCAGATTTCCCAATCGACCTGTGGCTGCATCAGTTCAACCATCATGCGGATGATGTGACGTGGAGTACGGAACTGACCATTATTGCCGGAAGCTGCCATCTTGCCAAGTATGTACTCATAGACGTCGCCCATTGTATCGCGATCGGTCATGTCCAAGTTCTGGATACCTTCCACCACTTTAACAAGGGTACGCGGATTCTGAATCATGAAGACAGCGGACTGCATATAGCGACTGTAGGCAGACTGCTTACCTTCCCCAAGGCTCTTAATGAAGACGAAAACATCGTTACGGACAATGGCGAACATCTTGGCCGGTTCCTCGTGTCTGAAGTTCTGCCAACGAAGGTCACGATATGGAACGTCACGGTCAGTTTCAGGGTTGTGCCAGAAGGCGTCTTTCTTAAAGATCAGGTCGTCGGGGTCGATACCAAGGACGCGGGCATTGGCTTCTTTCTTATCCTGCGCATCATCCAGCATCTTCATAAAGAAGAGGTAGGTCATCTGCTCCAGTATGGTCATAGAGTTGGTGATGCCGCCAGTCCAAAAGGTATCCCAAATCTGGTCGATTCTATTTTTGATTTCTCCTGTTATCATATGGTATGTTTCGTTTTCGTTTGCAAAGGTGATATGCAAGTGTGCAGGGTATTTGCACAGATTAAAAATTCAGGAATAAACTTTCTTTGTCGTATTTTATTTGTTCGGGATTCCTTGTTTTGATCTTATCGATAATTGCCTGCATATCAGCAATAAAATTCCTCATAGCTTGAAGATGGTCTCTGTGTGCGAGACTATATACACCAAGGTGTCGTCCGTGGCTAATAACCCTCCATTGAGAATCGAAAAGGTTAATTGTATCACCAGGAACCAAATACTGGTAGTTTGTAAAAACGGTTCTGTCATGTTCACCCATATCGCTTGCCAGCACAAAAGTAACTTTCGGCTCCATTCCTGTCGTACTCTTAACTTTACGCTTGATAGCCGCACGAATATTTGCCCAATCAGGTTCAAAAGTATATTTATTCACTCTGTCATAATTACTCGGCTGGGTGAAAATAATGATATTTGTCATCACATTGTTTACCTTCTGGCATAGCACACTAAGGAGCGTATAGATATTGTTTTCGTATACATTTGGATCAGAAAGACAATATTGGTCGGCTATTATGATATCGCTTGTAGGTGTAATCAGACCATCCAAGTCGCTCCATCCGGTCATCTTACGCAGTTCAAAAGATTTCTGGAACTGATAGTCTGAATCTTTAAACAAACTTGAAAGGACCTCAACCTCTTCTCCAATAGGAGCATACATTATACACCCATTCTCCTTTATCTTCGCTATTCTTGGGTCATTAATCAGGTATATAGACATCAACTGCTCAAGGTCAAAACTCTTATGAGTGTTAGACTTTAGGGGACGCGGGGGAAAGGATTCACCCTGCGAATAAGAGATAGAACCTTTAAAGCCTTGCGTCATTGTCGTCAGCCATGATAGGATTGCCGGATTCTCCTTTGCCTTTTCTTCCAGGTCTTTCTTTGTGAAATTGAATTTCAGATCGAAATGGCCACGAAGCATTCGATTACAATCATCGAATTGAGCTTTCGCGGAAGATTTAGTAAAGGAAGATAAATTCTCTATGTCGAAGTATGCCTGCATTCCTTAAAAAATCTTAAATGCCAAATTTGCTGCTTCATCGAAGAAACCAGGGCCAAACTCATTGGAAAACTTACCGTCGGTGCGATACAACATGTCGTAATGCTCTTTATCATCGCCTGGGAAGTAAATAACTTTGAAGGGAGCGAAGTCCTTCAACTCCTCATCTGATTTGAAACCCTTTTCGGCAATGAGAATCTGAGTTCTACGAATCAAGTATTCTGAATGAGACTCTATAATGAATTTGAAACCGTATAACTCATACATTTCAAGGAACAAATCCGCCAATTTGCTTTGCAGTTTTGGATGCAGATTCTGTTCAGGTTCTTCAACAATGATTGTGTAGTCACCTCGCCGTTGACCAGGCGATTGAATTCCAGCGTTGGCCATCATGGAAGCAAGGCGGAAAAGTAGAATCATAAGTTGAATAGAACCCATGCCTTTGTCTGCTAGATTTACAATGCGGTCATCAGAATTCTTAATCTTCACGATATGTGCTTCTCCACCGAATGACGACACCTCATAATCAATACCAATGCGGAAAATTTTCATCCACCTGACAATAAACTTATAGACTTCGGTTTCTTTTTCTATCCGCTGGTTCGCAAAATCGTGAATGGTTCTTACGAAGTAGTCGTTGATGTCCTTCGCACTGTAGATGACTGTTTGGGTAACAGCGTGAGCATAAATATACTCAAAGCCGCCAAAAGACGCTCTACGCGCAACATCATTCTTCGCAAGTTCGACAAAAGGTTTCTGTAACAAAAGTGTACGCTTGCTACGAAGGAAATCTTCAGCATCTTTAGATAGACCATTAATAATCAGGATATTAGAGAACAAGTCTATCGCTTTATTGTTCAGCGATTTGACGGTTGCTTCAACTTTCGAGTAGAAATGATCCAAAAGGACCTCAATAATACGACCTTGTGACAAAGAACCGTTAGAAATCGGCATCTCCACTTCTATGTCTTTGGTCATATCCTTAAAATATTTTATACGGGCTTTATGGTAATTCTCTCGCATTGCAGGAGTATCATACGGTGCAGACAGATCTTTGTAATATTCCGATGGAGTAGAATGAAAAGTCGCTATCAATCTATCCTGACCCGATTTAAACTTGTAGTCCAGATCAATATTAAAAGGCAATATAGTAAGAACAATCTCCGAGATTTGCGCACTGATGCTTTGTTCATCGTCTTTGTCTCCTTCCATCTCAATCTGAATCCGATAGAGCCCGTTCGATGCGGTGAACGTAATAACTCCCTCATTGGCTGAGTTGTTTAAAGCCCGCTGGAAAGTACCAACATGGGTAAAAAAACTCTTGTTGAAAAAGAAACGAAGTCCAAGTAGATCGTCGCCTCCTCCAATCTCTGTCCCAAGGAAATCAAGAACAGATAAAATGGCCTTGACAACTGTGGATTTACCTGCGTTGTTTTCTCCAACAAATATCGTTATAGGACTCAGGTCCAGATTGGGAAAACTCTGGAATTTTCGGAAATTATGGAAACCGATTTGATTCATAATTCTATTCTTTGAAGGTGCAAATTTATTTTACATCTATGCAATCAACCTGCACAGGGAAATATTTCTCGTACGATTCGCGGATTATGCCCTGAATCTGTTCTCGATAAGATGCCGGGGAAAGCACCTCGACATCTTTACCAAAAGACAGAATGAGTGCTTCCAGCTCATTGTTAGGAATGACGTTGATTTCTATAACCCTATTGTCAAAGTCCACAATCCTTTGGGACTGGTGGAGTGCCTTTGTCAGCACATAGGGAAAGCGATGCTCCGAGAACTGGAGTCGGATTGATTCTTTTTCGCGTGGGAACACACTGACACCCACTACATCGTCCAGATATGTCTCAAAGTCGATATCGGAAGGTATATACTCTTTGTTTATCTGCTCCAGGTTCTCAATACGGTCCAGCGGGATATTGTATATAGTGTGCTGCTCTTCGTTGAGACCGAAAAGGAACCAACGGTTGTTGTATTCCTTGATATAGTAGGGATGGATGGTCCAGTCGTAGACTATATCAGAGAATGTCTTATACTGCACGTGGAGGACCGATTTGTTGATGATGGCATCGAACATATCCTGAAACCAATCGAGACCAGTGTAGGTTTTGTTCTCGTCATAACCAACCACACTGCGTGATACTCCACGAAGGTTGAGTCTATCCTCCAGTTTGACTACCAGTTCGGACATCCAATCGAAGTTGGGCATCCCTTTAAAGCGCTGGAGCATCATGATGGTTTCTTTGAGCTGTGCCAGATCATCTTCCCCTAGACCACGCTTGAAGATGGAGAAATCGGGCTCGGTATAGCGATAATAGTATCCATTACCATCATCAACGGATTCCACATCAACGCCGGTCTCTGCTGCGCGGGCGCGGATATAATTGATATCTGAACGGAGAGTGCGGGTCTTGATGCCAGTATGCTCTTCTCCGTATAGTTCACGCAGGGCTTCATTGCAACGCTCCAGAAGGTCGTTGAAATAAAATTTACGCCGGAAGTTGCTGAAGCAATCGTCCAGTACTTTGTAGCGTATTTGTGCGTGTTTGTTGCTGGCCATATTTATATGGATTATAATCGAGCAAATTTAACATTTTTTGTATTCACTTACAAACTCATCATATAGTCTATTATAAATATTAAAGTCTCTATTGAAATTTTTGGGGATGCATAATGCCAAAGTCTAGGAATTGCCATTACGACATCCCAAGACCATTAATTATAAAGACATACAAAACTAAAAAGTCTTTAATTGTCTTATGGCTCTACGCCCCAAACTTGTTAGTGAGACATGAAGAATTGGATTGGAAGAAAGCTCTCCTTCAATGATATTTATAAGTCCACGTAGTTTCAGACTCTTTAAGTCTGAGAAATCCGATTCCGGATATTCTCGATACTGACCGTTATCTAATAACTCCAGTATATGTTTCATATTCATATTCATATTCTTATTCTTATTCATATTTAACAAATTATATTGCGAAGTTACAGCAGCATACGGCTGATGTCAAGGTTTTTGCCTCACTATTTATTTCACCGTGAAACAAATAATTAATGCAAAGATGGCTTTAACATAAGTGCAAGCACCACAATAACGATTACTATCAAAAAGAACATAGCAAATACGAGTTTATGCTTAGACTCGATGTTTTCTGCGTTCTCTTTGATTACTGTCATCAGATTTTCCGATGCTTTATTTTGATTGATCTGATCTTCCTTGATGATTTCTAATGCTGACTTGACGTGCCTGACATCTGAAATAATGTCATTCAGAACATTCTTCTGATCGGTCAGTCCCATACACGCCTCTATGGACTTTATCAATGCGCCATAGATACAGGTGTCGCGGGAGTACTCTCGGGAATGTCCTGGATTCAGGATTGGATCCGTTATTTCCATCGGCTCTTTCAACTGTTCTTCTATCTTTCTGAGTCTAATTGAGATCGCCCCGACTTCCTTCGCAAGATCGTCGATGGTGGAAAGATGTTCATATATACCTTCAAGGGCTTGGAGTTCTGTGAGTGAGTTATTTTGCTTTGCCATAATTGTCTGTAATTTATATGTTTATAATCTTATGATTCTATAACCTTGGGCCCCGTTTCTTATTTGGTGCAAGGTCTTGTTCCTCGGATTTCTTTTCCTGGCCGGAGGTGATGAGCCCGATGGCTAGGTCAGCTGCGAGCATCGAGAGGTCGGTGGTCAGGGAGTGGTCTTGGGCGTTTGAACGGGATTCGTGAACAGAAAGATCCTGGGCTTGGCCGCCAGTGTCGATGTTCATACCGCCTGTGAGGGCTTTATCGATCTTGGAGAAGCTGAGACTTCTGTCCAGAGAGGAGCCTTTGAAGGTCGTGCCGTCTCGGGTGAATGACATGCCTTGTGGGATGTGAGTGCCGCTCCTGAACTTGATTTCGGCTCTGATGCCGTATGTCTTCAGGTTGTTGGAGAAGTCTTTCCAGCTGTGTGAGTCCTTCAGGGCGGACTTGACATCACTGGCCATTTCGTATCTGGTCCGTTCATTGAGACGGAGTCGCTCTGTCCTTGTCTGGGATTTGCCTTCGCCGAAGGTCAGACCGTATTTCTGCTTCAGTTCCTTACAGACGCGCACATTCCGTTTCAGCCAGTTGCTGTCGGAGATTCGTTTGCCGTTGTTGTCCACACGATTGAAGATGAGGTGACAATGAGGATTGGGAGTGTTGTGGTGACGGACAATGACATATTGGGTATCATTGATTCCCATCTTTTCCATATACTCCTTTGCAATCTGCACCATAAACTCATTGGTCAGGCGCGGTTTGTCTTCAGGTTTGAAACTGATGGCTATGTGGCCGACTGGTTTGCTGACTCTTGGGTTCAGTTGTGATTGAACCTCGAAGCATTTAGCGGCGATCTTTGGGTTGTCGGGAATGATGCCGTCGTAGGCAATCACTTCTGCCTGGTCTTTGCCGTAGGCGTATGCTGTGCAGCCTCCGAATGAGGCGCCGGTTACTATTTTTGCTATCATTGTTTTTGTGGTTTTAAAGATCCTTCACTTCGTTCAGGATGACAGAGAGTCAAAAAGATGAACGAAGTCATCTTTTCCCTTTCATCTCTTTGTGGAGGTGAGTGATGAGGTTCAGGACTTGGGGAAGGAGGTCGGACAGGGCATCGACGGTAGATGGGAAGCCTTGTGCGTGGGCAAGTCTCGTGAGCTGGTTCAGGTTGTTGCACAGGCCCGACAGATTGCGGAAGACGGCGTTATGTTCCTGGATGAAGTTCTGCACGACCTTGACGGTAGCGTCTTTTGCTGCCGATGGATATAGGGATGAGATAGCCGCATTTTTCCCATCGCCACAATGTTGTCGGAGACACCTCCAGCATTTCCATCACCTTCTCACGAGTGAGGTAGGTCTCCGGTTTAGAGGCCTCAAGCGACTGTGCCAATTCACGTTTTGTTTCTTCGATCAGCCCTCTGTTCGCCTCTACCAAGTCCGCAAGCCTGACCGTAATCGCCAGGTCCGGACATCTCTTTGCCAATTCAATAAGATCGTAATTCATATCTTTAGATTTTATGTTATTCTCTCGCCTCATGCACACTGCTGATATGCACATTAACGCCCACGGCCACACCAGCAATACCGTCAGCATTCAGTTCGCTTGCGTGGCATTGCAAAGATTGGGAGTTTATTCCGATGGATTACAAAAGCGGAGTACAACAACGAAACAAGGCACTGAATTTCAGAGCCTTGCATAAGATTTCACGGAGTCTTGTTTCGGATTATTTGCGGATGATTTCAGGACTACTGAAGGAAATACAGCCTGTCCTTGATCTCTTTTGTCGGTTCGTATTTGTTCTGGCTCATATCTTTCGGCACAGGGACATCGAGAATCTCGAAAAACGCCCTCATCCATCTGGCAAATGTCTGAGGTTTCTTAGTCATATGCGACGAGTTATATATCATATACGCAGCCCTTCCCACATCAGTTGCCGGGCCCTTACGTATATGCTCGAGTTCCCTGATCAGATCAGGAAAGTGATTAATATTCTGCCCCATTCCCTTAAATGACGCCTTGAAATATGGCTTGAGTTTCTCTTCGTCTATGGGTGCCAGCGACTTCGGCTCTTTCAGTTCTGCAGTTGGCTGAATGGTCGGCTGGGATTCAAGCTGCGGTTTGCGGTTTTCGGTACGACTATTAATGACCATATATACGGCAAACCATATCACAGTCACAACTAACGCCACCAGCACCAACCACATAAGGATCACCGACGCTCTCTGGAACATAAAGGCCATCGCCTCAGCGTGTCCCCATCCATCCCCGAACCTCTTGTCAGAATATATCAACACCAACGCCGTCACAAACAACACCCCAATACTTCCAAACGCCACCTTCAGCATCACCGGCATGGCCTTCTCTACCGCAGGCCCGAAGATCCGCCCTATAGTTCTGAGACATTTATTTTCAGCAACTTTCATACATCACTTTTCTGCGAATATAAGGTTTTTATGTCGTTCCAGGAGTTTTTATCGGTTTTCACGTTCTTCTATCACAGTAGCCGTGACATTTTACATTGTTTGAAGAAGAATTACCTATCATAATTCACATAAATTGCCAAATCTCATAAAAAATATGAGATTTGGCAATTTATGTATAGCAGCACAATACTGCCTCACTCATTAGCACACGTCAAAACTTGCTATTAATCAATTTAATATATAGAAAACAGGCATTATTACACAGTCACTATATAATAATGCAAATCGCTCATTCCTCGAAACCTCTCAATCGAGTGATATTCACCTATTGTGAGGATGCCCAGTAATAACAAAGCTCAGTGACTTGACAAATCACTGAGCTAGCCTATAAATCATTTTATTTTGTGCGAATATAAGTATTTTATACTAGTCTGAGAGTTTTTATCAGTCTCTACGATTCTTTTTTTAATATTGTACTGGTTTTGTGCTATTCCTACTGGTTCCGCGGCCTTTAAATTCCATTATAATTAGCGGAATCCATCTAAAAAAGACAGATTCCGCTAATTATCCTAATCGAAAAGTTGATCTAGCACCACCTCTGACTGTATTTCATCATAGTATATATTATGCTTAACTCCATAGGTTGTAACCATTGTAACATGAACGGCTTTCTTCGTTCCTGTCTCTCGCTCAAAGACTGAGACCTTATTTCTTATATCTGCATCATATTTTTTCTGAATAACGAATTCTTCAGATGCCCACTTCATCTCGCACACACTGATGACATTATCATCCCTATCAATTAATAAATCAATCTGAGCACCCTTTGCATCCATCTCACCATCTTCAGGAATATATCGCCATACATGTTCCGTAGTAGCAACAGCCGCTATACCTATCGCCTTCTTTATCTGGCTTATATGCTGAAGGCAAACTCTTTCGAAAGAAAATCCTGACCAACTCTTTATCGACTGGGATTTGAAGTTCTTAGTCCAGAAATCTTTTATACCGGCATTGGACTTTATATATTTGAAATAGAATATGGTGTAATTATCACACAGCTTATAAATAGCCTCTTTCTTACTTTTAGGGAATGCTCTCATCTTCATTATAAAGCCACACTCCTCAAGTTCTTCCAAACGATCTGAAAAGACACCATTGTCTGCCTGAGCGGTATATTTGAGTAACTCTTGACGTGTCAAACCTGAAAGATGTTTTCCCAAAGTCACGACAATAGATTTGTATGCTTCAGGGTGCTTAAACAACGAATCATATAAATCATTAAATTCACCTTGAAGTTTAGCATCTTTATTAAAGAACAGTTGATCTATGTTCTGCACTGCTGAATATTGCTTGTCTAAAAGGCTCCAATATAAGGCAACTCCGCCCATCACCATATAAAGGTTCAAGATCTGATATCTGCTAAGTTTCAGACCTCTTTCCTTAGCATAAAGTTCACACTCTTTCAAAGTGAAAGGTGCAAGCGGTATTCTTACTGTAACTCTATTGTGTAAACCTCCTCTATTCTTAAATACCTTGTTTATTATCCACGATGTCGCAGATGCACATATAATCAATAGGACATCCTTTCTATTGCTTGCCCAATTATTCCAAAAATGCTCAAGCGCAGAAAGAAAGTTAGACTTTGGCGTATCCATCCACGCAGCCTCATCCAGAAAGATTATTTTCTTCTTTGACTTTGAGCCTTGAATAAGCACTTTCAACTGATTAAATGCTTCATGCCAAGTCTTTAGTTCTGGGCATGTCTTATAGCCAAAGTCTTGCAGTGAGGTTCTAAAAAGGCCTAATTGCCCTTTTAATGTTTCCTTGGCAGCACCAGCATGCTGAAAGGTGAAAGAGTATTCAAACGTCTCCCTTACTAAGAAGGTTTTTCCGATTCGTCGTCTTCCATACACAGCAACGAACTGGGAATATTCAGAATTATATGCCTCTCTAAGAGTCTTCTGTTCTTTGATCCTGCCTATCATATCTCTCATATATTTAGCCTGTCAAATATAATTATAATTAGCGGAATCTCCTAATTTTTGATAGATTCCGCTAATTATATTACTATAGCACCCATTACAGACAAGTCTATTCTCTATTCTTCAAGAGAATGGAGATTTTCCACTTCTGCCAAATAACATTTCACAACTAATATGTGTAATTACAAAGAATACAAATTGCCAGCATAACATTATTGCATATATTTGGGATGTAAACACAC
>CANBDZ010000024.1 GCA_947367375.1 uncultured Bacteroidales bacterium
GCTTGAGAGAGAAAGCCTCTGACGTTGAGGATGAGTCACGTATATTTGAAGAGAAGGTGCTTCTGTATCGTAAGCATGTGACTATCGACGATGTTGCTCTGGCCGAGAATGACGACTATCCTATGAGGGGCATCAATGAGATCCTCCGTCTTCACTTGCACCGCCTGACCCATAAGATGGACAATCCTGTCGTGCCTATCGATTCGGTCGATGCCGACGGCAGAATATCTACTGTGGAGGTAGAGAAAATCTACTATGTCAACATCGTGTTCCAGCTTCAGCACGACGGCTCAGTCGAATACCACCACTTCCGTATAACCATGACCCGCAACGGAGTTCAGGACGTCCGGAGGATGTAGTATCAAAAAAAATGATTAAATTCGCATGATTTCGAAAATCTTGCGGATAATTAATCATTTAAGATATGGCACTACTGATCAAAGACAAAAAGTACAAGTGGGAGTTCATCAACCTCGGTGGCTCATCACGCGTCAAGATCAGAAACGGCGAGGACATCGCTCATCTTGGCGAACTCGACTACAAGATGTGGACAGTTCTTTCTTGCCCTGTAAAGGGACTTGAAATCAATGAGAAGAGTCTCGCGTACATGGATACAGACGGTGACGGAAAGATTCACGTGGATGATGTTGTGAAGACTGCACAGTGGATCACATCACTTCTCAAGAACAATGACCTTATTCTTGAAGGCACAGACACAATTGAACTCAGCGCTATCAACACTGAGATCGAGGCTGGCCAGAAGCTTTACAACTCAGCTAAGCAGATCGTGAATAATCTGGGCAAGGCAAATGAGACTATTTCTCTTGCTGACACTGCTGACTGCGCTGCAATTTTCGCACAGACCAAGTACAACGGTGACGGAGTGATCACTGAGGCTTCTGCTGAGAATGATGAGCAGAAGGCAGCGATTGCTGCAGCTGTGGCGACTGTGGGCGGCGTAGCTGACCGCAGCGGAGCAACAGGCGTAGATGCAGCAGCAATCGAGAATTTCTACAAGGCTCTTGCAGACTATGTAGCTTGGACTGAGGCTGAAGTTGCTGCTCCTTTCGGAGACAAGACAGATGCTACTATCGCAGCATACAACGCTCTTGACGCTAAGGTGAAGGATTTCTTCATGCGTTCTAAGCTTGCAGCCTTCACTCCAGACAGCGCTGCTTCACTTGATGTTCAGACATCATCTATCGCAGCAATCAGTGCTGACAACCTTACAGGTAAGCTTGATCAGATCGCTGGATACCCACTTGCAAGAGTGGTAGGAAAGTCTGAGATCAACCTTGATGAGCCAGTTAACCCGGCTTGGGCTGCACAGTTCGAGCTTGTGAAGGCTGTTGCGGTTGCTGACGGTCTCAAAGTAATCACAGAGGCTGATTGGGCAGCGATCGGAGCAAAGTTTGCAGCATATTCAGCATGGAAGAGTGCAAAGGCTGGCGCTGCAGTAGAGTCACTCGGACTCGACGCAATCAAGGCTTTCATCAAGCAGGACAAGAAGGCAGAGCTTCTTGAGATCGTGGCTAAGGATGCCGCTCTTAAGGAAGAGTCTGACAACATCGAGATGGTGAACAAGTTCCTCCATATTCTCCGTGACTTTTATCGTCTTCTCCGCAACTTCGTGACCCTCCAGGACTTCTACGAGAAGGACAAGAAGACAAACGCTATCTTCCAGGTAGGTAGACTCATCATCGACCAGCGTGAGTGCCGTTTCTGTATGAATGTGGCTGATATGGGCCAGCACACAGCAATGGCAGCCAAGAGCGGAATGTTCCTCGTTTACTGCGATTGTGTCACCAAGACTAAGCCTGGCAAGCTCCAGATCTGCGCAGCAGTGACTGTAGGTGAGATCGGAGACCTCGTAGTAGGCAAGAATGCGATTTTCTATGACAACAACGGTCTTGACTGGGATGCGGTTGTTACCAAGATAGTTGACAACCCGATCAGCGTAGCTCAGGCATTCTGGTCGCCATACAGAAGAATGGCTACTGCAGTTGAGAATCTTATCACCAAGTCTGCAGCAGACAAGGACGCAAAGATGATGAAGAATGCGACAGATAAGATCAATGCAGCTCCTGCAGCGCTTCCTGCAAATGCTGATGCAGCAAAGACAGCAGCTCCACCATTTGATATCGCTAAGTTTGCCGGTATCTTTGCAGCAATAGGTATGGCTCTCGGTATGATCGGTACAGCATTGGTGACAGTGGCAGAAGGTCTTGCTGGCTTCAAGTGGTGGCAGTATATCCTTCTCCTCGCAGGTATTCTCCTTTTGATTTCTGGTCCTGCAATGATTCTTGCTTGGCTCAAGCTTCGCAGAAGAAACATCTCACCTCTCCTCAATGCAAACGGTTGGGCAGTCAATGCAACAGCTAAGATCGGCATTCCATTCGGTGAGACTCTTACTGACATCGCTGTCTTCCCTAAGCTTAAGCTCAAGGATCCGTACAGCAAGGATATGCCGGCTTGGAAGAAGTTCGTCATCACACTTGTATGCCTTGCAGTGGTAGCAGGCGGCCTCTGGCTCGGTAACCTCCTTAAGTGGGCTAACCTCCCTTCACCACTCCCTCGCTTCAACCAGACTGAGGTTGTAGTAGAGGAAGTGACAGAGACAGCTGTTGCTGACACAGTGCAGGTGACTGAGGTCGTGGCTGAGTAATAATCGGTAATATAATCACATAAAAAAGGTAACCAGGTATGTTCTGGTTACCTTTTTTGTATTATAGATCCCCGGTCAAGCCGGGGATGACTGTGAACGTCAAGCCGGGGATGACTGTGATCGTCAAGCCGGGGATGAGGTTGTCATTGCCGACTTGAGCGGCAATCTCTTCGCGAGATTAAAGTGTCAATGAAACGATCGACGCAGCCGGGATTGTTACTGTCAGCTGATCTTTCTTAGCCTTGAAGCCTGTGAATGGTGCCGGTGCTACTGCAGGGGCTTTTCCGAAGTCGTTATAGTCGTTTACAGTCTTCGATTTGAGGATTTCTCCTGTGATGTTTTCAGGCTTGAGCTCATCGAAGTCGAGAGTGACTGTCTGAGCCTTATCTACCATTGGATTAACGATTGAAACATTTATGTTACCCTCTGAATCGCGTGATGCAGTGAGGCTGATTTCTGGCATTGGACGGCCTGATGGAGATGTGAACTCAGCTGCCTTGTACTCGAGAGGAATGTAAGTCGCATCCTGATGTACGTTGTACATGCGGAACACGTGGTAAGTCGGAGTGAGGACGATCTCATTACCCTGTGTGAGGATCATTGCCTGAAGCACATTAACGATCTGGGCGATGTTAGCCATCTTAAGACGCTCAGCGTGGTTGTGGAAGATGTTAAGTGACAACGCTGCTACCATTGCGTCACGCATTGTGTTCTGCTGATAGAGGTGACCAGGGTTTGTGCCAGGCTCAACATCGAACCAAGTTCCCCACTCGTCAAGGAGAAGGTCAATCTCCCCTTCCGGATCATATACATCCATGATGGTCTCGTGCTTTGTGATCACTTCATCCACTTCGACGCACTTTGCAAGTACATCATAGTAGCTGTCAATGTCAAACTCTGTTGCTGAACCCTTGCTGCCTGTCCATCCCTTTACAGTGTAATAATGGAGTGAAACTCCGTGCATAAGGGTGCCGATCCTGTCCATAAGGACCTTTGTCCAGTTGTAGTCATAGTCTGTCGCACCGCTGGCTACCTTATAAAGAATGTTGCCGTCGAAGTCGCGGCAGTATGTTGCATATCTCTTATAAAGGTCAGAATAGAACTCCGGAGTCATGTTTCCGCCACATCCCCAGCTTTCGTTACCTACTCCGAGGTACTTCAGGTGCCAAGGCTCCTTGCGTCCGTTTGCGGCACGCATTTCCGCCATTGTGCCGCCCTTTGCGGTGATATATTCAATCCATTTAGCGAGTTCTTCCACTGTGCCTGAACCGACGTTTCCTGACAGATATGGCTCAGTGCCAAGGAGTTCGCAGAGGTTGAAGAACTCATGTGTACCGAATGAGTTGTCCTCTACAGTGCCTCCCCAGTTGGAGTTGATCATCTTCGGACGGTTCTCCTTAGGACCGATTCCGTCCCTCCAGTGGTATTCGTCTGCGAAGCAGCCGCCCGGCCAGCGAAGCACAGGCACCTTGAGTGTCTGGAGAGCCTCCACGAGGTCCTTTCTGTAACCGTCGATGTTAGGGATTTCAGAGTCCGGACCTACCCAGATACCGTCGTAGATACATCTGCCAAGATGCTCGGCGAACTGGCCGTATATCTCCTTGGCGATGACCGGCTGGTCCTCTGCTGTTTCGTGAACTTTCACATTTACCTGCGCATTTGCAGCAATAGCGATTGCGATTCCTGTGACCGCTGTAAATATCTTTTTCATAGTGTATAGTGTTTGCAACCTTAAATATAAATATTAATTGTGAGAATATCATAAAATTGGAGTAAATTCGGCCCGCTATATTATTCAGACGACTCTATGGCAAAGAAACTTGACAAGACAAATGCAGCCCGTCTGCTCGATCAGGCAGGCATTAAATACGAACTCATTCCATATATAGTGGATGAGAACAATCTCGCTGCAGAGCACATAGCCGAGCAGCTTGACGAGCCTATCGAACAGGTCTTCAAGACCCTCGTACTGTGCGGCGACAAGACCGGCCACTTCGTCTGCGTCATTCCGGGCTGCTGCGAGGTCGATCTCAAGAAGGCGGCAAAGGTTTCGGGCAACAAGAAATGCGACCTGATACCGATGAAGGAACTTCTGCCCCTGACCGGATATATAAGGGGCGGCTGCTCCCCTATAGGAATGAAAAAGCCGTTCCCGACATATATCGACGAAACGGCTTCATTATATGAATATATCTACATCAGTGCCGGAGTCAGAGGCCTTCAGTTCAAGATCAATCCCGAGGATCTGACCTCATATGTCAAAGCGGCCTTGGCTGACATCACTGTGATGAAATAAGGACTATCCTTGCAGAGTAGGCATTGGAGACCTCTTTGGCGAAGGCACGATACTGTTCGTATTCCTCCGCCTCTCCCTTGAACGGTACGAAAGTCATAGTCTGAACTGCCTGTATTTCAGCAGGTCTGCCTTCACCTGCCGGAGTGTATTTGACCTCTGTCCTGAATGTTCCGAACTTACTTTCGATAGTGGACGATGCCGGGATCGTCTCCGGGATGTATCCGTCAGGAAGAATAAGGTTCACAGTGTCTGCGTAGGTAGTGCCTGAAGATGTCATCATCGGGTTGACCCTCTTTTTTCTGTCTGCATAGAGTTTCTTTGAGAACGGATTCAGCTGCAGGAACATACGTCCACCTGATCTGGTAGCATAGCCTGTCACCTTGTAGGAGTAGTCTATCTTGATTTCAGGGACATATTCTCCGTCGCATTCCAGCCAGCCGTTGAAGTTGTCCTTCACTGAAACTATCTTGAAATCAGAAGGATTCAGAGAGTTGCCTGACATTATCACATCGAACTGATCCTTAGGCTTATATGAGCTGAAACTCAGGTAAGACTCCACATTGTCAAGCTTCAGGAATCGGCTTCCTGTACATTCTGCGCCACCGTCTGCCTTCAGGATCACATCCACACTTTCCGAACGGAAACTAAGCGAATCAGGATAGTCAGGAATACGCACCATCTCTCCCCCATCCTCCTTGACAAGCAACACCTGATGACCTGCCGCCGACTCGTGTCTGTAGCCCAGAGGATAACGTGGATTTGTACATTCCACCCACAAGGTGTCCTTCTCCATCGGCACGCAAAGCATAGCGTGGTTCATCTGGCCGACTGAATGATAATCCTTAATAAGTTTTGCCCTGGAAGTACTGATGATGTAGTACTCGGAATCGATTCCTGCAACCTTAAGCAGGGCCTGCATATATGCTGAAAGAGCCTTGCAGTCTCCAAATCCTGTCTTATAGACAGTCTCAACAGGGAAAGGCTTGAATCCACCGATTCCAAGCTGGATACTGACATATCTTGTGTTTTCCCTCAGGAAATCGTATATGGCCTTGATCTTGGACTTCTTATCCGCCAATCCCTCTGTAGCTGTGACAATCTTTGCCCTGAGCTCTTCCGGCACTTCTGCATTGCCTTCCTGGAGGCTGTAAAGCCATTTTCCTGTCTCACTCCAAGTCTCCTGACTGCCCTTTGTACCTCCATATGAAAAATCTACCGGACAGGCATAAACATAAGGCACCAGAGTGAGTATGCTCGGCATCATATGCTCCGAAACATAGCCGTTATGATCGTTGAAAGTCCATATATATTTATCAACCTTTGCCTCTTTGATGATCTGCGGCTCCTCACTGGCGTTATACTGGATACGGGTGCCGGACGGTGCTGTGATGACATATTCGGACTCCTCGAGACTTACATTCGCATCGGATATAGGAAAGAATGCCGGGAAAGACACCATTCCCTTGGAATAATCGACGGTATATTCATATTCCACGTCAAAGGGATATGGCGCAGACGGTGAATATACGGACACTGTCGCGCCCGAGGCGATTCCGTCAGTGGCCGAATATGTGGATATATCCGATTTCTTCAGCTTCTTTATGACCTTGCCTCCTGCCTGGATCGAACCGCTGAAGCCAGATAACTGGCGGAATTCGTCGTTATATACAAAGAACTCCGCTGCGCTGAGGCCGTGTCTGTTCATCACGGTGATCTTTGTGTGGACCTTCATTTTCGCCGATGTTTCTGAGGACATCGTGAATTCTGCCCTGTGGGTCCTTATGACCGCATTGAAGTCTTCCCCTTCCTTAGCAGCTGCGGAAAGGGGAAGAATAAGGGCTATTATAAGCGGTAGAAGTCTCATTATCAGATCTTTTTAAGTACGATCATTGAATCGTAGATGTCACCGAGATTCTGCCAGAATGTCCTGATGTCATCATAGTGCTGGACTTCGCCGAGCGTCTTGTTCTGAGTGTAGGTGTAGGAAATCTGAACGATGTTTCCTGCAGCTTTGGCGATGACTCTTACGGTAGCATCAAGGGCTTCAAGTTTCATCAGGACGTTCTGAGGAAGCTGGTCGACTGCATAACCTTCAGGTATCTGGAGATTAAATCCATACTTGACTGTATAAGGATATGGGAAATCAATCGGATAGTCTCTGGTCGGTGACTGGAAGGTGTCCTTCGAATGGAACTTCTCGAAGAAAGGATTGATGTAGATGATTTCGCCTGTAGAATCCAGTGTCTTGCTATAGGTAAAGAGAACAGAAGCATCCTTTGAATACTCGTCCTTCTTCTTGATTTCAATCTCCTGGATCTCTGCACTATGGTCATTTTCGAGGTCAGTGATGTACTCTTCCTCATCTTCAAAAGAGTTGTAGTAGGATTTGAATTCGAACGAATCCACACCGAAGTAGTTCAATGACACGTTTCCTGTGGCAGAAGCTGTTGCAGGATCGACTGCAGCGCTGACATTCATAACGAGGCCGCTTCTGCATAGTTTTGTAAGGTCTACCCACTGACCGCTGCCTGTAGAATTCATAAGACGGCCGTTCTTGATGAGCATTTCGGGATCGAGGATGTTGATGTAGCCCTCTGAAGGACCGCAGTCAAGGTATCTTGATGTACCGTCAGATGATGTGACACAGAGAATGAAGGTGTCATATGGATTCATCTCAGGCTGGTAATCCATAAGGATTCCTGAACTTCTCATCTTGATGAAGACAGGGTCAACAGTGAATCCGAGTTCGCGAAGACAACCTGCCAGGAGGCAATTAAGGTCGGAATTGGAACCTGTGCGCGCTTTTACTGTCTGTGCAAGAGGCTCAGGCATAATCGAATAGGATTCATCCCACTCTACAGCATCCTTTACTATCTTCACGGCAGCTGCAATCTTTTCTTCGTCAGTCAACTCTGCAGGAATTGCCTTGACCTGGTCTTTGAACTGGCAGTTTCCTCTGAATCTGGTCATCAGGTCAGACTCAAGATAGTTCTTGTCTACTGCTGTCCAGTTCACGCTGTAATCTTCATAGACTGAGCCTGGAATCGAAAGGCTTCTGATGTCATAATGTACTGCAGACAAGTACTGTGACGAGTTGTACACATAAGGCTCTACTCTGAAGGCAGGAGCATCGACAAGTCTGTAGTTGTCAATATTGAGGCTGTAGGTCAGGGAACCTCCGGCTACAGGGAAGGCAGAAGAACTGATGTCTTTTGTGTAGTCGATCTGAAGGTAGCCGTTCATTTTCTTGTTGAAAGTGAAGTATTCCGGTATTCTGACGCTTGCTTCAGCCAGATTCACAGGGATGGTCTTCTGGAAATAGATGTCATCAATCATCCAATAACGAGGATTTGTGATTTCGTATTTTACCTCTATGACAGAACCGACCTTCACCTCCTGCGCAGAGAATGTGACCTTTCTGTAATTTTCAGAATATTCCTCGTTGAATATATATTTCTTAGGCATCTTGGTCTCGACAACCTTGCCGTCTACCATATTATAGGTAATGACATCGATACCGCTGATGACTTCCTTGTAGGCAGATGAATTGTAATAGAGCATCTCGAAGTCTCCCCTGTCGATTCCTTCTTCCTTCAGGACCTTGATTCGCAGGTGCTTCTTCTTGCTCAATGCGAATTTTCCGGCAGCATTGATGTTCATAAACAGGTCGGTGTGCTCATAAAGCATCAGGGCATTTGCCGAGGTGTCTTTATCGTATGTGGTCATCTCGACTTCTTCCTTTGAAACTTTGCCGAAGCGGGTGTTTACCTTGATTGACTGTGCGTCAGCGTGGAAGGCTGCGCAGAGCAGAATCAGTACGGAAATCAGGAAATGTTTCATATCATTAGAATTAATTGATTTACAAATATATCATTTGCAGCAATATAATAATAATAATAATAATAATAATAATAATAATAATAATAATAATAATGTCGAAAAATATTTGTTTATCGCCATTATACCGCCTTATTTCCGCCCCGGTGGCGAAAATTTTGCTATATTTGACCACAAATAGGTGAAGTCTGCCCCACTTCATTCTGCGACACCGACATTATCGGGACTTTCGCGTACTTTGTTTTACCGGCTGAAATTATAATGACACATTTGCGGCGATAAATTTTAACGCAAATGAAAATTTCAGGAACAGGAAGTGCGCTTCCGAAACAAGTTGTGACCAACGATATGTTGTCGCAGTTTCTGGACACGAGCGATGAGTGGATCAAGACAAGAACAGGAGTTTCGAGTCGCTTTGTGATCTCAGATGAGAAGCTTGAAGATCTTGCCGCCGAGGCTGCTGAAAAGGCCTTGAAAGACGCAGGAATCAAAGCAGAAGATTTGGACTTCATCATATGCTCAAATGTGGTAAATGAGTACATCACTCCGCAATTGAGCTGTATTATTCAGGGCGCGATAGGAGCTACTTGCCCGTGCATCGACATTAATTGTGCGTGTGCAGGCTTCATTCACGCCGTTGAGATGGCAGAAGCATTCTATCAAGCAGGCAAAGTCAGGAACGTACTTATAGTATGTGCTGAAGAGCCTACAAGAATGACTGACTGGAGCGACCGCAGGACCTGCGTTCTCTTTGGAGACGGTGCAGGTGCAGCAGTTCTCACTCCAGGTGACAACATAAAGAGTGTCAAGCTCTCTGCCTCAAGTGCGACAGAGAAGCTCTGGCAGTACAGAACACTCCAGCCGACTCCTTACATTACAAAGGATGAGATGGACGTACCTCTGCAGATGATGGGACAGGATGTCTTCAAGTTCGCAGTGACAGCGGCATCAAAGGACATCACCCGCGCATTGAATGACTCGCAGATCGCAGCCTCGGATGTAGACTATTATCTGTTGCATCAGGCAAACATCCGCATCATCAATGCAATACAGAATTACCTTGAGCAGCCGGCGGACAAGTTCCCGACCAATGTCGAGAATCACGGCAACTCATCAAGCTCCTGCTGCCCTATCCTCCTTGACGAGTGCAACCGCAAGGGAATGTTCAAGAAGGGTGACAAGATCGCGATGAGCGCCTTTGGAGCCGGATTTGTTTCAGGTGCTTTGGTAATGGAATGGTAGAATTTTTAAGTTGTCATATATAATATGATTAAAAGCAGAATATGTGATATGCTCGGAATACAGTATCCTGTGTTCCAGGGCGGTATGGCTTGGGTAGCTGACGCTTCGCTCGCAGCTGCAGTGTCTGACGCAGGTGGTCTCGGACTCATCTCATCAATCAACGCAGGCACAGAAGCCGTAAGAAATGAAATCAGAAAATGCAGGGAACTCACTGACAAGCCGTTCGGAGTGAACATCATGCTTCAGGCACCGAATGCAGGTGAGATTGCCCATATGGTAGTAGAAGAAGGCGTAAAGATCTTGACTACAGGTGCAGGCTCCCCTGCCCAGTATATGCCTATGTGGAAGGAAGCAGGAATCAAGGTGATTCCAGTTGTCGCTTCAGTCGCTCTCGCCCTCAAGATGCAGGCAGCCGGTGCTGATGCAGTTGTTGCTGAAGGCGCCGAGTCTGGCGGACATGTAGGCGAACTCCACACAATGCCTCTCATCCCTCAGGTAGTTGATGCAGTGGACATCCCGGTGATTGCAGCCGGCGGAATCTGCGACGGCCGTGGAGCGGCTGCGGCATTTATGCTCGGTGCAGACGCGGTCCAGGTCGGTACCCGTTTCCTTTCAGCTGAGGAGTGCAATGTGCACCAGGAGTACAAGGATAAGATTCTGAAAGCATCCGATGTCTCTACAATAGTGACAGGAAAATCACTCGGACACCCAGTCCGTTCACTCAAGACCCCATTCTCAAGGACATTCTCAAATATGGAGAACGATCCGTCTGTAAATCCGGACGAGATCCTCGCATTCGGTAGCGGAGCACTCCGCAAGGCTGTCCAGGAGGGCGACAAGAACGGAAGTTATATGGCAGGAGAATGTGCAGGTATGGTCAAGAACATCGAGCCGGCTAAGGCTATAGTCGAAGACCTCATACTTGGAGCAGAAAAAGTCATCAGAGAGGCATATGAGCGTCTCTCATAAACTAAAACCTGAAATGAACAGAAGAGTAGTAATCACAGGAATGGGCGTAATCAGCCCTGTCGGAAATGACGTAAACACATATTGGAACAACCTTCTTGACGGTGTCTGCGGAATTGACTACATCAAGTCTATCCCTACAGATGATCTTCCAGTCAAGATAGCGGGTGAGGTAAAGGATTTCAATCCAGCAGATTATGAGATCGAGACTCCATTTGCAAGAAAGCAGGACAAGTTCACTATCTATGCTGTTGCTGCGGCCTGGCAGGCAGTGAAGCAGTCGGGCCTTGATTCTAATGAAGGCGGAAACATCGATCCTTTCAGATTCGGAGTCTATGTCGGCTCCGGTATCGGAGGATTCCAGACTATGGTCCGCGAGACAGAGAAGATCCTCAAGGACGGACCGAAATGGGTATCCCCTCTTTTCATACCTACTATGATCTCCAACATCGCAGCCGGCAATGTAGCCATCCGCAACAATGCCTGCGGCCCTTGTCTGCCGGTTGTAACAGCCTGTGCCACATCCACTCACGCTATCGGAGAGGCATTCAGAGCCATTAAATACGGACACGCCGACGCAATCATCACCGGAGGCGCAGAGGCTGCAATCCTTCCCCTTGCAATTGCAGGCTTTGCCAACGCAAAAGCCCTCTCACGTGCAGAGGATCCTAAATATGCCTCATTGCCGTTCAACAGAAACAGAGGCGGCTTTGTAATGGCCGAAGGTGCGGCTATGCTTGTCCTTGAGGAATATGAGCACGCCAAGGCGCGCGGAGCCGAGATCCTCGGAGAGATCTCCGGCTACGGCAACACCTGCGACGCTCACCATGTGACCGCTCCAAGACCGGACGGAGTCACTCAGTCGGCTGCAATAAAGCAGGCCCTCGAAGAGGCGGGATATACATCAGACGACCTTATATATATAAATGCACACGGTACAGGCACCGCCCTGAACGACGTTTCGGAGACTGCTGCCTTCAAACTTGCCCTCGGCGACGCAGCGTACAAGGCGCATATCAGCTCGACAAAGGGCTCGACAGGCCATATGCTTGGTGCTGCCGGCGCAATCGAGGCTGTGGCTTCAGTGCTTGCACTCAAGAATGGTATAGTGCCTCCGACAATCAACCTTGATGAGATCGAACCGGAATGTGACCTTAACTACACTCCAAACAAGCCGGTAAAGGCTGATCTCACACTCGCAGTGTCGGATTCACTTGGTTTCGGCGGCCACAATGGCTGTCTCGTGTTCAGAAAATATACAGAATAAGGAGGTCGGGATGAATAAGGAAGAACTCAAGAAATATCTCCCTCATCGTGATCCGATGCTTCTTGTCGATGAGATGGAGGTTGATGCAGACGGTGTCTGCCACGCAAAATACCTTGTAAAGGAAAACGAATACTTCTGCAGCGGACACTTCCCGGGCAATCCTATCGTTCCGGGAGTGATCCAGTGTGAGATCATGGCCCAGAGCTGCGCTCTTCTGGTGAAGGAAGACATTCAGGGAAAGACAACCCTTTACACAGGTATAGATAAAGTGCGATTCAAGAGCGTCGTGAAGCCTGGTGATCTTTGTGAAATCACCGCAAGACTGCTTGCCAGAAAAGGACCTATGGTCTTCTGTCAGGCTGAACTCAGAGTAAAAGGTAACCTATGTTGCAAAGGAGAACTCTCTTTTGCATTAGTATAAAACGTTGGCTATGAATAATTTGCAATTCGAGAAGATCAAGGAACTTGTTGAGCGTCGTGAGTCTGCCCGCATCGGTGGCGGTCAGAAGAGGATCGATGCCCAGCACGCCAAAGGTAAGCTTACAGCTAGAGAAAGACTTGATCTGCTGCTTGACAAGGGCAGCTTTGAAGAATTCGACATGTTTGTGCAGCATCGTTGTACAAACTTCGGAATGGAAAAGAGCAAGTACGACGGAGACGGCGTCGTGACCGGTATGGGAACGATCGACGGCCGCCTCGTCTATGTCTTCGCGCAGGATTTCACCGTAAACGGAGGATCCATGTCTGAGACAATGGCGCAGAAGATATGCAAGGTTATGGATATGTCTGTACGTAACGGAGTGCCTTTCATCGGCATCAACGACTCAGGCGGAGCTCGTATCCAGGAGGGAATCAACTCGCTTGCCGGCTTCGGTGAGATCTTCGAGAGGAATATCCTCGCATCAGGAGTCGTACCTCAGATTTCAGGAATATTCGGACCTTGCGCCGGAGGTGCAGTCTACTCCCCTGCTCTTACAGACTTCACAGTGATGGTCAAGGACACTTCATATATGTTCCTGACAGGTCCGGGAGTCGTAAAGACTGTAACTGGTGAAGTCGTGACTCAGGAAGAGCTCGGTGGTGCGAGTGTGCATGCTACAAAGAGCGGTGTGGCACATTTTGCGGCTGAGAACGAGCAGGAAGGCATCCAGACTATCAAGAATCTGCTCAGCTTCCTTCCTTCAAACAACAGAGAGGAGGCTCCTTTTGTGGAGACTTCAGACCCTGCAGGAAGAGTCGCTGACATTCTCAATGAAATCATCCCTGACAATCCTAACAAGGCCTACGATATGTATCAGGTGATCGGCAGCATCGTTGATGACGGCCGTTTCCTTGAAGTGCACAAGAGCTGGGCTAAGAACATCATTGTCGGCTTTGCTCATATGAACGGACGTTCTGTAGGTATTGTGGCTAACCAGCCTAAGATCCTTGCCGGTGTGCTTGACATCAATGCTTCCCGCAAGGCTGCACGCTTCGTTCGTTTCTGCGACGCATTCAATATTCCTTTGGTGACTTTGGTTGATGTACCGGGCTTCCTCTGCGGAACGCAGCAGGAGTACGGCGGCATCATTACGCACGGAGCGAAGCTCCTGTACGCATATGGCGAAGCTACCGTCCCTAAGGTGACAGTGACCTTGAGAAAGTCCTACGGCGGTGCACATATTACTATGAGCTGCAAGCAGTTGCGTGGTGACATCAACTATGCTTGGCCTACAGCTAACATCGCTGTTATGGGTGCTGAAGGAGCTGTGGAGATCCTCTATTCGAAAGATATCAAGAACATCGAGGATCCTGTTGAGAAGGCACGTGTGGCCGAGGAAAAGAAGAAGGAGTACAACGACCTCTTCTGCAATCCTTACAGCGCTGCAAGCTACGGTTATATCGATGACGTGATCGAACCTCGCAACACCCGCTTCCGTGTAATCCGTGCACTCGAGCAGCTTGCTACTAAGAAACAGTCTAACCCTTGGAAGAAGCACGACAATCTTCCTCTATAGATCGACGGTATGGATAATCTTACAACGGCGGCAATAGCACTGGCAATCCGCCAGTATATGGATTCAAAGAATCACGACACAGAAAGTTACATCATCACAATTAAAAGGAAATAAACTATGAAATATATAATCAATGATATGGAGTACAACGTTACAGTCAATTCTGTAGCTGGAGACAAGGCTGAAGTGGCTGTAAATGGTGTTGTTTACCAGGTTAAGATCGAGAACAATGAGGTTGTAAATGCAGTTCCTGCAAGTGTTCAGCCTGTAAATGCAATGCCAGCTGCGGCTCCTGTCGCTGCTGCACCAGCCCCTGCGGCCGCTCCTGCCTCGGGTGCAGGCAAGCCGGTGAACTCGCCGCTTCCGGGTGTTATTGTTGCAGTGAAGGTGAAGGTCGGTGATGCTGTAAAGAACGGACAGGTTGTTGCCATCCTTGAGGCTATGAAGATGGAAAACGAGATACAGGCAGAGTTTGACGGAGTCGTGACTTCAGTGAACGTTGCTCAGGGCGATTCCATCCTTGAGGGTGCGCCGATCGTAACAATTGGATAAGGATATGAAAGTATATATGTTTCCAGGCCAGGGATCACAGTTCCCTGGAATGGCAAAAGAGCTCTATGACACCAATCCCACTGCACGTGAGATGTTTGACAGGGCGAATGAGATCCTTGGTTTCGACATTACTGACATAATGTTCAACGGAACAGCGGAGGACCTCAAGCAGACAAAGGTGACTCAACCTGCTGTCTTCCTTCACTCTGTCATCCTGGCCAAATGCAGTCCGGATTTCAAGCCTGATATGGTGGCAGGACACTCTTTAGGTGAGTTTTCGGCCCTCACAGCAGCCGGAGCCCTTGATTTTGAAGACGGACTCCGTCTTGTTTCAATCCGTGCTCACGCAATGCAGAAGGCCTGTGAGGCAAATCCGGGAACGATGGCTGCAATCCTTGCACTTCCGACAGAGACTGTAGAGTCTCTCTGCGCTGAAGTGGATGGAGTGGTAGTACCTGCAAACTACAACTGCGAAGGCCAGATCGTTATCTCAGGCTCTGTTGATGCAGTTACTGAAGCATCCGAGAAGATGAAGGCAGCGGGAGCAAAACGAGCTCTCATCCTTCCTGTAGGAGGAGCCTTCCACTCCCCTCTGATGCAGCCCGCAGCTGAAGAACTCGCTGCCGGTATAGAAAGTGTAGAGTTCATGACACCTGTATGTCCTGTCTATCAGAATGTGACAACGCTGCCGACAACAGATCCGGCTGAAATCAAGAAGAACCTTCTTGCTCAGCTTACAGCACCTGTCAGATGGACACAGAGTGTAGTGAATATGGTAGCTGACGGAGCGACCTCATTTACAGAGGCCGGCCCAGGTAAAGTACTTCAAGGACTTGTTTCGAAGATAGCTTCGAATCAAGTAACAGTGAATCAGTTATAACTATGAAAAAGAATGTAGGATTTTCCCTTGTATATAGGGATATGTGGCAGTCTTCAGGCAAATATGTGCCGACTGTCGATCAGCTCAAGGAGGTCGCTCCAGCAATTATCGACATGGGATGCTTTGACCGTGTCGAGACTAACGGAGGTGCATTTGAGCAGGTAAATCTGCTTTTCGGAGAAAATCCGAACAAAGCCGTACGTGAATGGACTGCACCATTCCAGAAGGCTGGAATCAAGACCCATATGCTGGAAAGAGGACTCAACGGACTTCGTATGAATCCTGTTCCTGCAGATGTGCGCGAACTTATGTATAAGGTCAAGAAGGCTCAGGGAACAGACATTTCCCGTTCTTTCTGCGGCCTGAATGACCATAGAAACCTCAAGCTCAGCGTAGAGTATGCCAAGAAGGCGGGAATGATCTCACAGGTAGCCCTTTCCATCACCAACTCCCCTGTCCACACTGTGGATTATTACATGGGTATAGTTGACAAGGTGGTAGAGTACGGCTGCGATGAGATCTGTCTCAAGGATATGGCAGGCATCGGACGCCCGGCCTTCCTCGCAGAGCTTACAGCACGTATCAAGAAGCAGTATCCTTCACTGACAGTTCAGTACCACGGACACTGCGGTCCTGGCTTCTCGCCTGCTTCAATGCTTGAAGTGGCTCGCGCCGGAGCCGATTTCCTCGATGTGGCTGTAGAGCCGCTTTCATGGGGTAAGGTGCATCCGGATGTGATCACCATCCGTGAGATGCTCAAGGCTGACGGCTTCCAGGTCAAGGACCTGAATATGAATGCATATATGGAAGTCAGAAGCCTGACTCAGAAATATATAGACGATTTCCTCGGCTATTGGATCGACCCTAACAACTCGCATATGAGTTCACTCCTGGTAGGCTGCGGCCTTCCTGGAGGAATGATGGGATCCATGATGGCCGACCTGAAGGGCTTCCACGGTGCGATCAACGCTTCGCTGCGTTCGCAGGGCAAGGCTGAGCTCACGCTCGACCAGCTCATGGTAATGCTCTTCCAGGAGGTTGAATATGTATGGCCACGCCTTGGTTATCCACCGCTTGTGACACCATTCAGTCAGTACGTAAAGAACACTGCGCTGATGAACCTTATGAATCTCCTCAAGGGTCAGCCACGCTGGACAACCATCGACAAGGACACCTGGAATATGATTCTTGGCAGAATGGGCCAGCTTCCAGGTCCTCTTGATCCGGAAATCATCGCTCTGGCAAAACAGAAGGGCCTTGAATTCTACACTGGCAATCCTCAGAGCGAGTTCCCTGACGAGCTCGACAGATTCCGTGCAGAGATGAAGGAGAACGGTTGGGACTTCGGTCAGGATGACGAGGAACTCTTTGAGTTTGCAATGCACGAGCGTCAGTACAGGGACTACAAGTCAGGAGTTGCAAAGGAGCGTTTCAACAAGGATCTTGAGGCAGCAAAGGCCAAGGCTGGTGCTCCTGTCATTGTCACCAGACCAGTCATTGAGGTGCCTAAAGTTGACATTGAGGCTATCCAGAGGCAGTATCCGGATGCGATTCCGGTGCAGGCACCTGTAAAGGGCCAGATGCTTTGGGGCATCGATGTGGATGACGCTTCCACTGCTCCGGTTGTGGGCACACAGGTCACTGTGGGAGAGCCTATGGGTTATGTCCAGACATATTACGGAATGGAGGAAATCCTTCCGCTTTCTGACGGACGCATCGCAGCCACACTGGTAAAGCAGGGTGAAAATGTTGTCAAAGGTGAGATCGTAGCCTTCATTCAGAAGTAATCAGTTTATGAAGAAGAAGACGGCAGGCCATCTCGCCCTGTTTGGAGCAAACACAATGTGGGGAATAATGTCCCCTATTTCCAAGATGCTGCTTGCGGCAGGAGTGCTAAGCGCTACAGCTTTGACTGATTTGAGGCTTGTATGCGGCACGGCGCTGTTCTGGCTGCTTTCCCTCTTTGTAAAGACAGACAAGATAGACAAAGGCGACTACATCAGACTGTTTGCAGTCGCCTTTTTTTCTGCTGCCCTTAATCAGATACTCTTTGTAAATGGTGTGGCACTCACCTCACCGGTAGATGCCAGCATGGCCACTTCCACCCTCCCCATCTGGACTATGCTCCTGGCTGCCTTCTTCCTGAAGGAGCCTATGTCAGCGGGAAAGATCTCCGGAGTGCTTCTGGGACTTGGTGGTGCAACCATACTTATTCTCAGCGGAACAGCCAAAGGCGCTGGAAATGAGTCCAATGTCTGGGGCGACCTTCTGTGTCTCGGATCACAGCTGAGCTATGCTGTGTATCTTGTTTTCTACCAGGATATTATCAAGAAATATTCTCCTCTTACTCTGATGAAATGGAAGTATCTCTTTGCGGCACTTATGCTGCTTCCATTTTCATTCGGAGCCCTTTCAGGAATCAGCTGGGCCGAGTTTACCTCGGGCAACTGGCTCTCGTTCGGATATATCATTTTGTTCGGAACCTTCCTCAGCTATCTCATTGTGCCTATCGGCCAGAAGACACTGAGACCGACTGTCGTGGCTATGTACAACTACCTTCAGCCGATCTGTGCGACCATATTCGCAATCTTCTACGGTCAGGATAAACTGACTCCGATGAAGATCCTCGCCATTGCACTGATCTTCACCGGAGTCATGCTTGTGAATAAGAGCCGCGAAAAAGCTGCTACTCATTGAGTTTCCAGCCGTTGTCACCGTGGTATATCATAAGCCTGGTCATACCACCGTCTATACATATATTCTCACCTGTAATGAATCCTGCCTTGTCTGAGCACAGGAACAGAACCATGTTGGAAATATCCTTAGGATTACCGACTCTTCCAGCAGGCTGCTGAGTCGCGTCAGGACCTTCATACACTGTGTAGTCAGTGTCAATCCAACCTGGAGATATGGAGTTCACTCTCGCCCTGCCGGCGAGGCTCACAGCAAGAGCGTGCGTGAGCGCAGCTATGCCGCCCTTCGCCGCAGTGTAGCTCTCAGTCTGCGGCTGGCTCATGCGGTCACGGGATGATGATATGTTTATGATTGAAGCCCCTTCCGCAAGATGCCCCGACAAAAGCTTCACGAGATAGAATGGAGCCGTAACTCCCACACTCAGAGCATATTGAAACTCCTCATACGAGCACTCATCAAGTCCTCTCATTATCGGGAGAGCATTATTGATGATGAAGTCTACCTTTGCGTGCTTTCCAAGAATGTAAGCCACAAACGCCTCCAGCACCTCTTTTTGTGCAATGTCGCCCTTATAATAGGTTATGTTGTCTTGTGACGCGTTCTGCTGATCTGCCTTTGCAATTTCTGCCGTTTCGACTGTGTCTTTGCTTGCAGGCTCGTTTTTGTCAATCGTTATTCCCTCGCTTTTGTCTATCACATACACCAGAGCCCCCTCCTTGCTGAACTCCTCAGCAATACACCTTCCGATACCTTTAGCACCTCCAGTTACAACCACAATCTTATCTTTGAACATATTTTCCATATCATTTCCATTGGTGATCTGCGAATTTAGCAAAAAACTGCCAAATATGATTTATGGTCTGAGTGACCGTGTACACCCACTTGTGTGTAAGTTATTTATATTCAATGGTTTATCTAATGTATCCTGTGCCGGGTCCCCTGTTTTTTGTGGGTACCTGGTACACATGTTTTTCGTAATTATTTAATACACAACCCTTTACAAAAGACCCCCGTGCCAGGTCCCCTCAGCAGTGTTGCCGATTTGTTCAGCACAAATCAAAGTGCACGAGCCTTTAGGCCGAGCTCGTGCACTTTGATTTGAGCAGCTGGCCCTCGTATCTGGCCAGCTGTGGTGCTGCTATAGTACAAAAAGTTCTAGTGAACTTCTGACGCCGGATGTTCACTAGAACTGTCACATTATGTCGTAATTTATCTATTGCATAGGGTTCTAGTGAAGATTTCTGCTTCCAAGTTCACTAGAACAGTTATTTCATGCAGAAATTGTTGTGACTTGATATGTTCTAGTGAAGATCTCAGCCTTCAAGTTCACTAGAACTGTTATTTCATGCGGAAATTATTGTGTGTTGATATGTTCTAGTGAAGATTCATGCCTCCAAGTTCACTAGAACTGGTTTATATGATCAGTGTATTTGATGGTAAAGCTTGAGAGTAGACATCGGGGGTGACGAACTAGCACGACTGGACTTGTGTCAGTTTTAATTGATTGTTCAAAGAGTTGACACACAATTATTTAGGTAATGATTGGTGGGGGAATTTGCCCGCCAATCAAAGCTTATGTAATTAATATGCAATACTTTAACAAGCTTATTGCTGTTTGCCTTTAAGGCTGTTCTGTTGGTTGGTCATGAGTATCAGCGCTGAGGCGAGGTAGAATGCTCCGACTATGAGGGCGGAGATGCCCAGGTGGCCTGTGAGTTCTGTCAGGAAGGCTGTTAGGCCAACTGCGAGGACTGCGAGGGCTATGAGCAGGAGGGTCGCCACGACCAGTGTTGTGAGCAGCTGGCGGAGCAAGTCAGCAAGGGCTGAGGAGATGCCCTTGCGTAAAGTGTCTGTCCCCAATTTCAGGTAATCTTTAAACATTGAGGACAGAACTTCAATCAGGTTGATTCCGGACTGCATTACTCTTCTTCTAAGACGGTTTCTACAGCGTCCAAGCCTTTCTTGATTCGGCTCTTGGCCTTGTTGGAAATGCTCTCAGCCTCTTCCTTGATCTTTGCTCTTGTGTTCTCTCCAGAATCCGGAGCAAGAAGCACAGCAGCCACAGCTCCTGCCATCGCGCCAGCGATGAAACAAAGCAATGAATTACCAGTACTCATAATAAAAGTGTCTAAATGTTAATATTCGTTTCAGTCACACATAAATGTAACTCCCCTCGACCAAATCAGAAAGTGTACCATCTGAGGCATTTGGAGCAGAGATTTGTGTATTTGCTATGGAGTGAATAACTTTGTACTCTGATTGTTAAAGATGTCTCGACAAGCTCGACATGACAGTAAGAGACAAGCTCGACTTGACAGTAAAAGACTTGCTCGAAGTGACAGTAAGAGACAAGCTCGACTTGACAGTAAAAGACTTGCTCGAAGTGAACTGTAATATGGTAAAGAAGAAGATCATATCTGATTTTGGGGCTCTGAAGGGGATGGTTTCCTTTTCGGATGAGATGGCCGTTGTTCAGAATGATCAGCAGAGCCAGCAGAAGAATAAGCGGGAGCCTATTAAAGAAGCAGAAGCGAAGGAGACTGCAACCAGAGATGGTGTTCTGAGGGTCGGACAGAAGGTCGTGCTTATGGATTCTGATCTGAGGGGCACGATTGCAGCTATTGGAAGGACTGTGATGATCGAGTTGGAAGACGGGTTGACCATTGAGGCTGCTTACGGGGAGTTTGCTGTGACTGATGACAGGGAGATTTATGCTCTGAAAAAGACTAAGGTAAAGAAGTCAAAGGCACATGCAGGCCAATCGGCATTAAAGCAGGCTGCAAGCACTTCTGGCATTCTGACAGTGGATCTGCATATAGAGGCAATTCCTGGTGGCAGGGCTGTTCCGAAGGGCCAGCAGCTGCAGTTTCAGCTGGATATATTCAAGAGAGTCATCAATGAAAATCTCTCACATAGAGGCATGAAGATATGCTTCATTCACGGTGTAGGTGACGGCATACTAAAAGCTGCAATCCGAAAGGAGTTGGACGAAGTCCTCGCTCTCAGATGCAGCTATTCAGTCGGGGACCCGGCGGTCACCACAGTAATCATTAAGTAGTCCCTTTGCAGGGCACTTCCCTATTTCTTCAGGAAGCATGTCTTGAGGACGATGCTGCTTCCATCGATCTTGCAGTCAACCTCCTCTGGGTTCTCAGTAAGACGGATGCTTCTTACCTTTGTTCCACGCTTGATGACCATTGAAGAACCTTTTACCTTAAGGTCTTTGATCACTGTAACTGCGTCTCCGTCAAAGAGTTCTGCACCGTTGCTGTCTCTTGCAACATCATCAGCCTCCGCAGCCTCTTCTACAGAATCAAACTCATATGAGCAGTCTGGACATACATAAAGAGAACCGTCAAAATAAGTGTATTCACTGCCACACTTCGGGCACTTTGGAATTTCGTTCATAGTTGTGTCTATATATTATTTGATAACTTTCCATCTGAGTCGCCATATTCCGTTTTCGTACGAATGGCTTATGATCTTGAAGGTACCGATCTCGCTCGTGTTCTGAACATGGGCACCTATGCAGGCGCAGGCGTCGTAGTCCCCTATCCTCACTATGCGGAGAGTTTCTGATGCATCCTCAGGAAGTTTGCTCAGGTCCACGATGGAAGCGGCCTGCTCTCTGTGCAGGAATTCGATGGTGACATCGAGATTCTGAGCGATGACTTCATTGATCTTTGCCTCTATCTCAGCAACCTGCTCTGCAGTAGGCTCAGCATCAAGGATATAGTCGCATTTCGACTTCTTCTTCTCCACGTGCGCATTCCTCGAACGAGGACAGCCGAACATCTTCACCATGGTGGCATTCAGCAGATGCTCCGCCGAATGAGCCGGCTCATATTCGGATTTGTTGTGTGCGTTCAGTACAGGTGTTTCCATATATTTTATCGCCTATATATACAAAGATAATAAAAATATCGGAACCTTCAATTCTATATTTTCGCAAGGGCGTGTGACGAAATGGGGAAAGAATGCATCTTACATCCCGAACATTAGAACATCTACATATGAAACATCTCATCAATGCAATACTTGTATTGCCAGTCATTCTACTTGCTGTGTCGTGTGACTACTTCTATCAAATGGATATCGAAAACAACTACGAAAGAGGTATTTACGTATGGTCTTCTCCAACAGCATTGGATAAAGGAGACGCCCCTACTGAATTAGATGAGTTAAGCGATGCCTGGTATTTACATTATGTTGAACCAGGACAAATGGGCTCTTTCGCATCTATGTTGGGTGGCAATATGACAATGGAAGAATTTGTGGATGAGGTGTTTGAGGAAGTGGGAGGCACGCTGTTGGTCGCAATTTTCGATGCTGTTGAGATGGATGCCAATTGGGGCGTGGGAAAGATGTCTGACTATGTGATTCAGAAGTATTGGCTTACCAAAGAGGATGTGTTAGAGGAAGATGGAGAGACATTCAAAAGAATATCATTTCCTCCTCACGAAGGTATGAAAGACATAAGGATGGAACCGGCATACGGAACATATCCATCAAAGGTTGGATTATTCAGTCACCAATGATGTGTCATATGAAATTGAAACTATCTTTTATTGCTGCTTTTTAATGCATCTGTTTCAACGATATCTAACGGAATCTATAGCTTCATGTCGCCTGGCTTGATGAGGCCCATCTTTTTCATCAGGTAGTGGATGGCGAGGGCGATGAGGGCTGGGGCGAGGAAGTGAAGGATCGCTATCTTGATTATGAGGAGGCCGGGGGCTGCTCCTGCCTCGGTCATCGAGGCGAAGGTTGCGAGCGGACCGACAAGGCCGGATGTGCCCATGCCTGCGCCGAGGGAACTGTTGGTCATCTTGAATACTACTGTGGATACAGGACCGAGGATTGCTGCGGTGAGGGTCGGAGCAAGCCAGATTATCGGTTTTCTGACAATGTTGCCGATCTGGAGCATTGAGGTGCCGACGCCTTGGGAGATGAAGCCTCCGAGGCCGTTGTCCTTGTAGCTGATTACTGCAAATCCTATCATCTGAGCGCAGCAGCCGACTGTTGCTGCACCTGCTGCAAGGCCGTCAAGGCCGAGCATTACGCAGATGGCTACTGAGCTGATAGGCAGCGTCAAAGCACATCCCATCAGAACAGACACTGTAATTCCCATAAGGAATGGGCTAAGCTTGGTTGCCTCGTTGATGAGCGATCCGAGATACATCATGAAATCGTTGATCGGAGAGCAGCAGTACTTGGCAATGAGGCCGCCGGCAACGATAGTCACAAGAGGAGTAAGGATTATGTCGACAGGTGTCTTCTTGGACACGAGCATTCCGATTTCGGAAGCAATGATTACGGATATATAAGCACCGACAGGACCGCCGAACTCGTAGCCGAGTGCGCCGGAGACCGCCGAGGATATGATCACCAGCGGGGCGCAGGCGAGGCCGTGAGCGATAGCGAGGCCGATGCAGGCGCCGACCAGCGGTGATTTGGCAGAGAGCGCATCAGAAATGAACTGGAGGAAGTCCAGACCGGGAATCTTGGCAATCTGTCCGATTATAAGTCCGAGAATAAGCGAGCAGAACAATCCGAAAGCCATATGGCTCAGGGCATCTACGATATATTTCTTGAAGAATTTTTTCACTTTGTTATCTGCCATGTTGACGGAAGTTTAAAAATCAAACAAATGTACTCAAATTCAGATGATTGACAAAGTCGAACACTTTTATATGTCAATATATAATTTTAAATTTGTAGCCAAACGTTACTGTAAACCTATGCTACTATCTAAGAAAATAGCCGTAGAGCTTAATATAGCCGGCTGCAAACTGAAGCAGTACACAGCTGCAATGCTCAAAAAACAGAATGTCGATCTCACCCCTGAACAGTTTCTTCTGATTGACCTTCTATGGAATCAAGGTCCCCTCTCCCAACAGGAAATCGCTGACCAGATGCAAAAGGACAAGAACTCAATCACCAAGCTGGTCGACGCGATAGAGAGAAAAGGCTTTGTAAAGCGCAATCAGAATCCGAATGACCGCAGATCTAACACGATTGTCCCTACTGAGCTTG
>CANBDZ010000025.1 GCA_947367375.1 uncultured Bacteroidales bacterium
TAGACTGTGAGTTTCTTTCCTGCAGCTGCTGTGAATGGCTTTACTGGGATGTAGAATGTTTGAGTATTTGCACTACTAATCGGAGCATTTTTAATAGTAGTTGTCGCAGTTGAAGATGTCTTGCCATTTATCTTTGTAAGCTTACCTGAGTTATCTATAGTGAATTCACCAACGATGTCCTCTGTCGCCTTAATTCCAGCACTTGCCACAACAATTTTTCCAGGTGTTTTATTTGTAATCTCAATGGCAGCAACAGCGTATGGGTACTTCATCTTGAAGCGAGGGTTATCCTTCTTGCTGACTCTGTTATCGAGGCCCCATAATGGGCAATTCTCCATGACATATTTCATTCCATCTTCTGCTGGTTCCTGATCAGTAGAAGGTTGAAGTGTAACATTTTCTGAATCAGAGCCGTTATAAACAAAGAACCAGTCATTCATTTTATCAAGCGTCCCTTTGAGAGTTCCAGCAAAACCCAGGTTATCTGCGTCTGAGTTTCCAGTTTTATAATTACCGAATTCAAATGGACCATGACAAACATAACCCTCAGTAGATCCAGTAGGCTTGCTGTATACGATAATTTGATCCCCATCAGACCAATACGTTTTACCTCCTTTGTAATTTGTCTTTGTATCCACATCATCAATGTAGATAATATACGGATCACCTATTCCGTACTCGTGGTCAGTCACATCAACAATGATGTCATTCTCCTGAATAGGAGTGTCAAGCTGCTCGGCGCAGTTTGCGAGGGCAAATGCGGATGCCAACATCAGCCCCAATTTAAATAAGCGTTTCATGGCTTGGTTGATTAAAGTGTTTGACATATAATTTATTATTTTTAAATATTAATCTATTTATTCTATCAATAGTGTATATGCATACGATTTTCCAGACTCCCAACCACCGGAGTTGAGTTGAATGCTTTTAGATGTCGCCACCTCATTCTGTTTATATTCTACCGTTATCGTCACCGGAGCTATGGAAAAGTCATCTGGGAAAACCATATAGTCTTTAAGAGCTTCTATTTCGTTTGTAGACACCGTTTTAAAGTTTGAGATATCAAATCCGTATGTAGAAGATGGGCGGTTGGCTCTAAGTTTTGTTTTTATATCACAGGTAACGTTTTTGCTTTGAGTTACGCCATTCTCTACCACTTCTGTCTGAGTTATTGTAAAAGGAACACTCATAGAGCTGCGCAAGCCTTGAAGCGAGACCTTTGTTATATTGGAAATTGTTTCAGACGAAGATGCTGTGATGTTGATGTTCAGTAAAGAGAAGATATGGTTGAAACCAAATTCCACTACAGTTGCAACGCCATCTGTGTTGTCTATGTTGCTGAATGCATACATACAATCATACTGTTCTGAAAGCGATTTGCTGCAAATCAATTCCAATGTGCTGGTATATGTAAGAATGCCGTTTTCGATATCTAATGATGTTGTGTAGCCATTTGCACAATGATATGGGAACACAGCGGCGAAATTATAATACCCAAACTGCCAGTCACTCTTAATAGAACTTACCCACTTGAATCCTTCGTCATCATTATCCTGGGCCGTCACTATTGTACCTTCTTCACCAAACACAAAATCGGATTCATTCGCTGTGTAAGTGTAGGCAGGATCTTGAGACCAAGTCGCATACGCAGTGAAGGCATCACCTGAATTAAAGTCGTCAGTAACTTTAACTGCCGCTTTTGTGATTTCTGGCCATTCGCTTTCGGCCGCAAACGAAATCGGTTTACCAGTTCCCTGCTCAAGGATACCTGAGGTGTCCTCACGCTCACAAGAAATGAACGCGACGCATGCCAGCAGAAGTACAGATACTATGTATATTATTCTCTTCATTATATTTTTAAGCATTTGCTCTTTGGAGCCCGGGAGGGCGGTCAGACCCGCCCGGACTATAATATCATGTCTTATCTGACAAGACTATGCGATTGGCATAAGAGTGTATGTGCCGTCACCGTTGATGAGGTTACCATCGCCGTCAGTCTCCTCAAAGTGCTCAAGCCAAGAGTCAACTGTTACGTCGAACTCGATTGAGAGTGTAGACACCTTGAAGCGGAAGGTGTAAGACTTGCCGGCATAGAACTTGAAACCGTCGAGTGACACGCGTGCTGTCTGCTCATCTGCATCGGTAAGCTGGTAAACAACCTCAATGTATGCTCCTGGGAGTACGCCGTCTGCGAATGTTACATTGCCCTCTGCATCGGTAGTTCCAGTAGTGGCCTGAGTCGAAGGCATAATCATCATAAAGCGGTTGCTGTCGTCAGTGCTTTCAGTCACTGTAGTCTGAGTGTCTCCTCCTTCACCGTCTGTAAGCTCGGTCTTGCTGCTTACGATTCTGTTCTCGAAGATGTTGACTGGCTTGACGCTACTCTTGGTTGTGAAGTAGTTGTCTGTCGGGAAGAAATCATACTCAGTAACATACTTTGCGTTTGCATCGTCCTCAGTAGTGATTGGGTCAATTACACCGCTGCCCTTAAGGTTCACCTTACCCTGTGTAGGGAAGTTACCGTGGAGAGTAACCTCCTTGATGTCGATGTCAACGTCTCCGTCCTGGTTGGCTACAACCTGGAAGCCTACTCTTGAAAGGAGGTGCTTGAAGTTGAGCTGGACTGCCTGCGCATTGGCATTCTCATCAAGGCCCTGGTTTGGAAGGAAAGGAGTCACAAGAAGGTCCTTCTGATCCTTCACTGCATCAGGAACTGTGTAAGTGAACTTAGTGTATGACTGTTCCGCTGGGTGACCTGACTTCTCGTTGTATGGCACGTTAGGGTCATTATCCCACTCAATGAGGTCTGCAACATTGAGCGCATAGGCTGCAAATGCGAGCTTGCGGCTCTTAGAGTAGTCTGGCCAATATACCACGCCTGGATAGTCCCACTTTGAGTTGTCGGTGTCCCAAGTGAGGACCTTGTCCAGGTAGGCGCTGTTGGTTGGGATTTCAGATACGTCCACATAAACGTCGTCACCCTTGTACACCTCTTCGCCCTCAGGAACCTGAGTTGTAGGCTCTACATAGTTGTGAAGGAAAGCATACACCTGAACGCCACCCTGCGCATCGAGGGTACGCTTCAGATAGTCAAGATCAACAGACTCTGCCTTGGTAACTGGAGTCTTGCCGACATAGTTGTCGAACTTGATCTCCCTGCCACGGCCGGGAGCCTTGATCACTTCGCTCTTTGTACAGCCGATTGCGACTGAAGCAAGAGCTACGATGAAAAATAAAGCTTTTTTCATAATAGTGTGGTTTAGTTGTTAATATTGATATTGTGTTGAATTTGTACGTTTACTTCTGTAGAGGATGCTCAACAGGTGCCTGTTCATCCCACTCTCCTTCGACTACACCAGAGAATTCAATTGAAGCTGTAGCCACTTTGAAAATATATTCATAAGCAGAACCTGCCTTAAAATTGGTTGTTCCCAGGTCGATTCTGGCAGTATGAGCCTGTGACTGTGTACCAAGTTTGTAATCGACTTCAATTGTAGCATTTGAAACGGTTCCTGGCATAATCATCATATAACGATTATCCTCAGAGAGACCTTTATCATAAATAGATACTGCATCTGTTATCGATGTACCATCACATTCGCTACTGTTGATTGAAAAGCCTTTATCAGTTAACAAGTCATACTGACTTTCCATTTCTGTTGTGATTGCTTCAATGCTTGGAACTGACTTAGCTGCACCAGCTACATTTGTTGCAGACATAAGATTTACTTTTCCTTGCTTAGGGAAAGCGCCACACAGGCTGACGCGGCTGATCACAATGTCAGTACTTGTTCCCGGTGTAGCAAGGACTTTAAATCCAATACGTGAAAGAAGGTGATAAAGCTGAATATTTACACTTGTTTCACTACCGCCTTCTCCGTAGAAAGTAAGAGGACTTACAAGAAGATCAACCTGCTCAGAAACGTTCTCCTGTACGGTAAAGGTAAATTGTGTGTTGTCACCGCTTATATAGTCGCTGTCATCAGCATTGAGACTATATGCAACAAAAGCGAGGTCTGTACTCCAACCTGGCCAATACACTTCTTCGATTTCAGCTTTAAAACCAGTTGTAGTTTTAGGGTAGTATCCCCAACCAGTGACATAGTACAATGCTCCATCCATATATGGGGATTCAAAATCTACCTGATCAGCCTTCCACTGACCCTTAGGGCAGAGGAAAGCATAGAGTCTAGCTCCGTTACCCTCATTCTTTTTCATGAGCTCGACACCGTTCATGTCAACTGCCTTTGTAATCGGTGCCTTACCAATGTAAGTATCGAAAACTATCGGATTGCCGTATGAATCCGGAGTCTCGATGATGCCGCTCTCTGTGCAAGCTGTTGCTGCAATCATCAGAGCAATTGCTGAGAAGAAAAATCTTTTCATAGTGTGATATTTTTAATTGTTTATATTTATTTCTGTTCTTTGGAACCCGGATGGGCGGTCAGGCCCGCCCGGGTGTTACATAAGTCATCATATAGAAGACTCTGATTAGTAAATAGGAGTCTCAGGCGTAGTTTCATCCCATGGCTCTACTGAACCTGTGAAGTCAATCTGAGCAACAGAAACTGTAAGGACAAACTCATACGCTTTACCTGCTGCCAGAGTCCAATAATCATCCCCATTCTTGAATGGAATTATTGCAGTCTGCTCCGATGCACCTGAAAGCTGATATACGACCTTGATATATGGTGCTACCTCATCAGTAGTACTCGCGTCTTTATCTGTATCATCGGCATCTATCGCTTTATCAATTGTTCCAGGAATAACCATCAGATAACGATTACTGTTGTCTGTACTTTCTGTGGAGCCACCATTACCATCAGATGTATATCTTGCAAAAATTTCCACTCCTTCTGTTGCTTTGTCTCCATTTTTAGTCTTAAAGAATTCTCCACTTGAGAAGAGTGAATAAGAATTCGTAATGTAGTTAGAATCCTCATCATAATTATCAGTGTTAATGGCAGGAGTTGTAGTTGCAAGGTTTACTGCACCAGTGTTGATGAAGTTACCGTGGAGTTCGATAGTGTTAATGGTCACATCTGAACCTGTTCCAAGAGTCATGAGAGTAAATCCGATTCTTGAAAGAAGATGGCTCATCGTAAAGGTTACTTTATCAGAAGTAGCTGAAGTCGCAGCCACATGGCCTGCAATAAGATCCTCTTGATCTGCCGCTGCTGTAGGTACTGTATATGTGAAATTTGCATATGAACCGTCAACAGGAACAAGATTACCTGCTCCAGACTCTGCGCGAGGAGTGTTTGTGCCATGAGCTACAAATTCCAAAGTACCCGAAGCTGGCCAATATGAAAGTGGATCGTAACCCCAGTCACCCCACTTCTCTGCAGTTTCATCGTATGTTCTGCTAACTTCTGGATCCATATATGTTGAAGTGTAGGAAGCATTACCATTTGCTGGTGCATGGAATCCATAAACCTGGATTTCACTGATATTATCCTTTGTTATTTCGGATGCCTTAGTTACAGGGATTCTTCCGTTGTAAGTATCGAATGCGATAGGAGCCTTCTGAGTCTCTGGTACATCCACGATATTGCTCTTAGTACAGCTGAATGCAAGAGCTGACAGAGCGATTATTGCGCATGCTATTTTTTTCATAATGAGTCTTTTATTTTGATTCAACAATGTTGCGTCTATGATTAGTTAAGAGGGTAATTCTTAGAAGTTGTATCCCAGTCTGTAACATCCACATCGAATCCGACTTCAACTGTTGATAGTGTGAATACGAATTCGTATGCCTTACCAGCCTCAAATGGAGTAGTGAGTGTAAGTTTTGCGTCTTTCTGCTGTACACCGCCGATCTTATATTTCACAATAATCTCTGTACCCTGACCAGGGACAATCATCATATAACGATCGTTCTCATTACCTGTGTGAATAGCCTGCTTACCTGTTGTGCTAGTCTTAAATGTTGTTTCATCAGTGCCATAGAATAAGTAGGTCCTTGTAGAAGCTTCACCTTCTCTCTTATACGTAGCTACGTTGTTCGAAACTGTCACAGCTTCTTTGAGATCAAATGTTGCTGTCTCAATAAAGCTACCAGTTAGCTCAATAGATGTAATTTCAACCTCTGGCTTGGTCGTAGCTGTAGTGGCGTTCTGAACATCAACAGAAAAACCTATTTTTGAGAGCACGTGATAAAATCTGAGTTCTACCGTTCTATTATTGTTACCTGTGTTCATCGGGCAAATAAGAAGGTCTCTCTGGGCCCTTCTTGTTGGTGAAACAGTATAGGTATAGACAGTATAATCTGTGCCACTCATCTTGAAAATGTCGTCATTTGTAATCGTTGCATCGCCATAATCTACGCCATCTGTTTGATTAACAGTAGGACTTCCATTTACACTAAGGCCATATGCTACGAAGTTAAGCTTATCTTCTGCCTTTTCTGGCCAGAACATAGCTCCTTTGTATTCCCATTTTGTTTCTTTCTTATCACTGCCGTCTTCATTTTTGACTACGTCTCCACTCTCATCTTTAACAGTCACAAGAGTTCCAGTTACCATTTTTCTCAGATAAGTATTTTCGATGCTTCCTGTAGCGTCTGCATCGAATCCGATAACACGGAATCCATCTCTAAGAGTCACATCATCAGCGATAGTAGCCTTTGTCACTGGAGCCTTACCTGTGTACGGCTCAAATGTAATCTGATCTTGATAAGTCTGTGGTGACTCCAGAAGGCCGCTCTTTGTACAGCCGACTGCAACTGCAGCGAGCGTGATGGCTGTAAAGAAAAATCTTTTCATAATAGTGTGATTTGTTTTATTTGTAATTGTTATTTTTTGCTATTTATGTTCTAGATGTGCTAAATTAAATTTCGTCACCCTCTGTGAAATCGCCTGTTCCTGGGTCATCATTGCCATTTGCATCAGGGATGTAAACTGGAGTATCGAATGTTCGAGTCTCACTGTAAGAAATAACACCTCTTTCATTAATTACGTATGCTCTGTATGTGTATTTCTTACCATCTGATAACTGAGTAGCGGCTACTGTAATTGTTCCATTTACAGCCGGCTGCTTGGTTTCATTAAGATACACTTCTGTATTCCAGGTACCGTCTGGTTTGTAAGGTCTAGCTGTAGGAGTAGCCTCGCCTAAATTCCAGCAGAAACCAGCAGCGATTATATTAAGATTACCCTGTGGATAAGTATAGCTTGCTGATAATGTACACTTAAATGGCTCTATGTCAGTTGCGTTGTCAGGTGTGGCAATCTGTGCGTATGTTATAAAGCTTAACTTAGAATCTGCTGCTGGATAGTAATATGTCTCCTCGCTTGACTCAGTGACTTTTACACATGCTCTGTAGTAATACTCTGTGTTTGATGAGAATGTGCTGCTTGTAAATTCTTTAGATTCACCAACTGCATACTCTTTTACTTCAATTTCCTTAATTTCCTCAGCGCCATCCCATGTCTTATCACTTGGTATGTATTGAATTTTTACTGAATGGAGACTCTCCTTATTGACAGTAATCGGAATCTTAACATCAGTTCCACTTGTTACATAAGCACTACCAAGAGTAACCGCATTCTGGTCCTGAGGCTCAAGAGGGAAATCCTGATTGTTGTCCTTATCAGCATCATTGTCATAGTCATCTTCATCCCATTCTTGTTCATCAATTTCAAATGAAAGTTTTGATGTAGATATCTGAAGAACAAACTCGTATGCTCTACCTGCTACGAATGTGAAGTCAGATGGAAGATCGAGTTCCACTTCCTTTTCTGTAGAATAAATAGTCTTACCATCAGTTTCAGTGCCTATGGCATATGTAACCTTGATATAATGATCATCATCATCATTACGATGAGGCATGATCATCAGATATCTACCGGAAGTGCCAAGATCGATATTTGTAACATTTGTATTAGAATCAAATACGATTGGTGATGATATTAATGTGTATCCGTCTGGATTATAGTCTTTTGCTGCTGTTGAAGGACTTAAAACCGGCGATACCGATTCCGATCCTGTCGCCGTGAAGTCAGCAAATGTAAGGGTACCGACCTTAGGCATTTTTCCCTTAAGGGCCAGATTGGTTATTTTAATCTTACGGTTGTCGTCTGTCTGGCTAGCCTGAATTTTAAAGCCTACCCTTGAAAGAAGATGATAGAATTTAAGGGTCACAGAACTTCCACCTGCAAGAGTGTTTCCTGCCTGGTAAGCTGTAGCAAGAAGGTCAATCTGATTTGCGATATCGTTGGCAACTGTGAAAGTAAAACCATCTTCTGAAACTTCTAGACCCTTGCCTACGCCATTTGTACTATAGGCAACGAAATCCAAGCTTGAACCTTCTGCAGTCGGCCAGTAAATAAGATTTGTATATGCCCAAGTCGAACCATTGTCCTTGGATTCAACTTTTTCGTTGTCAAGATAAACTGTCGGCTCCTTACCTTCCTGATTGAGGAAGCAGTAAACATTGAAACCGCCGCCATTTGCAAGTCCAGCCACATTCTCAATAGATGTAGCCTTGCTTTCCGGAGTTCTTCCTGTGTACGGACTGAAAGACACCTCCATACCACCAAGATCCGGTGTCTCAAGCATAGCGCTCTGCGTGCAGCCGATTGCAGCCGCTGAGAGAGCGATCAATGAGAAGAAAAATCTTTTCATAAT
Source organism: uncultured Bacteroidales bacterium (assembly GCA_947367375.1). Taxonomy (GTDB): domain Bacteria; phylum Bacteroidota; class Bacteroidia; order Bacteroidales; family UBA932; genus Cryptobacteroides. The sequence goes on from CANBDZ010000025.1 coordinate 8,629, forward strand.
AGTTAGTGTTTTTGTTGTTTATATTTTTTGTTTCTATTTATTTTTCTGCTTTACCAGTATTCTATTTCCTCTTCTTCCTTGAACAGTTCGTACTGTTTGATCAGGACTGAGATCTCTGGGTCGAGGTTTCCTCGGTGGCGGTAGCTCGGGTCCTGCTCCACTGAGTTCAGGTAGCATTGGACTGCGTCCTGTACTCGGCCTATGCGGGAGTAGATGATGGCCAGGATGTAGTTCACCGGTGCCGTTCGCTCCTCCGGCTTTATCGGTTCCAGGATCTGGAGGGCCGTGAGGTTTCGGTCGAGGCCGACGAAGGCGACTGCGGCGTTGTAGTCCTCATACGGGCCGAGGAGGGCGATCGCTGTGTGGTAGTCCATGTCGGCGAGGGCCTGGAGGCCGCGGGCGTAGGTGCTGTCCACTGTGGTCGTGTGGATCGTGTCCTTGACCATACCCTTTCTGTGCAGGTAGAAGTTGAACTTCACTGTACGGAGCTTAGGGTAGATCTCCTTCTTGGCGTACGAGTACCACCCGTACTTCTTCATCTGGTTTTCTCTCGCGTCAGGGGTAAGTGTGCCGTGCAGGTCGAAGTACTGCTGCTTCTGTGCGTCGGTCATCACTGTGTCCTCTCTTACGTATTCCAGCAGGTCATCCCAGTTCTCAGGAATGCTTCGTGCTGTAAGCTTGATCTCAGGAATAGTGTCTTTCTCCGGGATGATGATCTCTTCGGTCATCGCTGTGTCAAGCTCGTTGCTGAGCGTGATGGAGAATCCTTCTTCGTTAGCCGCTTCGAGGCTGTCTCTATATTCCTTGATAAATCTGTCAAAGTATCTTGTTACCGACTCGGAACGTGCCTGAGCGTACTGGCTGTTTCGTGCATATGTTCCTTCAGGTGACGCTGTTGCGTTCACGATGATCGAGTCGAGCTCAAATTCCTCGTTGTCGAGGAGGTTTCTAAGGTTTGCTTTGATCTTTTCGATCTCGGCTGCGTTGTTGCCAAGCTCAGGGTTGATGTCTGACTTCGCCACTTTGAAGTCGATCCTGTAGGCTGTGTTGGCATATGCTCTTCTTTCAATGACCTGTGTGAGGTACTTCACAACGTTCAGGTCTGCAAATGTTGACGTCGTACTGATGTAGTAGTCAAGCGGTTTGAAGTTCGGAAGGAGGTAGATCATCTCGTTGCCCTGGTAGATGCTTCCCCTGAGGTTGATGGTTGCCTTCCTGAGCTTAGGTCTGGTGTTGATGGTCTGCACGTAGTGGTAGATCACGTCACCGTTTCCTGTTGTGATGATGCTGTCGAGTCTCACACCTTCTGTGATGATCGGAGACTTCACGAGCTTCTCGTATTTCTTGCCCCTCTTTTCTTTGAGGGAGTTGTTTCTTTTTCTGTGGAGCTTCTGTGTGTAGTGCTCAATCGCCTCCTGCTCCTTCACGCCGTAGTAGCTCTGGAATGTTTCCTCAGAAACGAAGGTCGAGTCAGTCTTGAAGGCGTAGAGGTCTGGGAAGTTGCGTGCCACAAAACGCTCGAGCTGATATATATTGACAAAGTATATATCTTCTTCGACGATCTTCCTGATGAAGCGGTCGTACCTTTCGTAACCACGGAGCTGAGCCTCACGGTAGCCGCGTCCGGTAATGAATATCGCTTCGAGGTCGGTGCTGTCGCCCTGGATGACCATCGATGGGAATAGGCGGAACTGCCAGTCGTTGTTCAGCATATTCTCAGGTACGGTCACGAGGTACTCGAGGTCGACTTTTCCGCGACGCTCAGCGATGTTCTGGAAGCGGGCGGTAACGGTCGCAGCCTCAAGGACTTCGGTAGCCACCATCTCACCGGTCTCCTCATCCTGGACTGCCTTCATGAGGAACTGCTCGTTTCCTTGGGCGTCCTTGATGATGATGGTATCCTGTGCAACGTTCTGAGCGGCGATTGTATTAGGCATAGCTGACCTCTTCGGCATGTTGAAGAGTACGGTGTCAAGCTGTCCTTCGTACAATGCCTTCAGCTGTCTCCTGGTCGAGCAGGAAGCAAGTGCAAGGATCATCAGAAGACCTGCGATAAGAATATTTCCCTTAAATCTATACATTAAAATATATATACTAACGATACCATTACATTGTCGAGGAATATGAAGTTTCTCGGTCCTACGTCCACGAGCTTTGATTCCAGTTCCATATTTCCTTCAAATTCTCTGTACTTCAAGAGGCGTCCGCCCCAGAGTCCGAGTCCCACGTCCACGTTGAAGTGATTAGCGATCAAGAAGGTGTAGCCTCCTGAAAGTCCGGCTCCGACTGCGTCTCCCTGCATGAGGTTGGATGAGAGGAGACCTACTTGCTCGAAGTTCTTGTACTGGACTTTTGCTCCTACCCACCACTCTGAGTAAACGTGCCATGGCCAGTATCTCGTTCCTATGTAACCTCCGTACTGTCTGTTCTTGAGGTTGACGTAGGTCGGTGTGAGCATCTGCCAAGGGTTCGCGGTGAAGCCTGCATTGAGGGTGAAGTGCTTGTGCACGCTGACTGAGCCTTCGGCGTTGACTGTGCCGAGGTTCATCCAGCTGAGCGCATTCGTGGACACCGCCCAATTCTGCGCACCCGCCACGTGCGAAATGCACATGAGCAGGAGAGCTGTCGCTATACCTTTATATATGTTACTTAATTTCTTCACTATATTGATGAACTGTGTTCTTCGTTTCTTTCTTTTAATTTTCCCTTTTACAACAGTGGGAGAACTGTCACAATCTCTTCGCCCCAGTCGCTCACGCCGACGTCGAATCCTCCGGTTCCACCGTTGACCGACTGTACCTCAGGGAGAGGCTCCGGCCAATAGACGTGGACTTCAGGCCATATTACTTTGCCGTTCTCGTCGAGCTGGGTTCCGTCATACTCGTTGATGGCTGCCAGCTGCTCTCCGATCGGGAAGTTCAAGTCGATCATTGTTTCGTTGTCAACCAGAAGGAGCTTCACGTAGAGGTTGTTCTCCTCGGAGAGGCCTGTGTGGCCTGCTGGTGTACCGAACGTCGAGAGAGTTGCTTTAATTGCACCGGTTGTGAAGTCTTCTTTTTCCTTACCGTCCTCGATGATCTTGTTATATACGAACTTCCATGATTCGATTGTGTGGGTCACAAGACCGTCTGTTGTCTCGCGTGATGATATGTAGCAACCTTCGGCCATGTCCTCAAGTGCGCCGAGAGCGGAGCGGAGGTACTGCATATTCTCGAGATGTATGTATATGTCTACGTTCTTGATGATCGACTTTGGTACGAGGGTTCCGACCTCGTGCTGGGTCTTTGTCACCTTTGTAGGAGCCTTGGTGTCGAGTTCCTTTCTTGCCTGCTTGCGGGCGCGGGCTGCCTCCTGGCGGGCTGCGAGGTACTCCTGCTCTGCGATTTCGACCATTTCTTCTGTTACCTCAATGTTCTGGAGGCAGTCGATTGCAAGCCACTCAGGCTCTGCTCCGAGCTTGGTGTCAGGTGTTCTGGTCGAGTACCAGTTTGATTTCACCTGGATGACGCGCGCCTCTGCGTTGTCGAAGTCCTCAAGGTTGTAGAACTCGATGGTCGCGTACTCCGAGTCACTCTGGTTGAAGGCGAAGGCGTGGAAGAAGCCGGCCTTAAGGTCGAGTGTAACGGCGTCGAGGTTGTGCGACACGAAGCGGAAAAGGTCTTCGTCTGGGTTCAAAGGATAAGCGTAAACGGTCATACCGGTCGGCTTCTCGATGTGGCGGAACTTGCTCCAGTCCACCTTCACCTTCACAGGCGCTGTATGTGGATGGTAGAAACAGAGTTCCTTGAATCCAAAGTCCATGTCTTCTGTGCAGGACACCGCTGCGATTATTGTCGTTGCGAGAATAATGAGCGATGTCAAAATTTTATTGAATCGTCTCATCATTCTTTGTCTTTCTTGTTGAAGTTAAATAGTTTGAAAGACAGAGGAGTCTTTTCGTCGCCTCTTTTGAAGAAGCTGAACTTCTCATCATTGTCTGCCTTTCTCCTTGCAACGTCTCCCTTTCTGTAGGACTTGATCAGCCATACAAGAGACACTGAAGCTTTTGTAGGTCCGATCCAGGCTCTCTGGATGGTACCACGCCATGTGTAGTGACCCTCTTCAACAACGTACTCGTAGTAACGTCCTGTGAGGAGACCTACACCGATCTCGATGTCAAGGTTGAGATCGAGGGTGAGTGGGAATGAGTAGCCGTACTCGGCTCCGAATCCCAGGTTGATGTTAGGGGTCTGCTGTCCGATGTTACCCGCCTGGAGGTCATAAGCGAGCGCCTGACCATAGATTCCGGCATGGTGACCTGAGAAACTTCTCTCCTGAGCTACTTTTCCGAAGTACTTTCTTGCACCGAACTGTGCACCATAAAGGTTCCAGTAGAAGTGCTTCTCCGGACGCTGCCAATCTGCGAACATAACGTCCGCATAGACTGAGTAGTTGTTGAAGAGGTTGATCTCAGTACCGAGATTCGGCACCATCAGAGCATCGTATAAGAGATTGGTTTTCAGTGAGATGTAAGAGTGGTTATTCAACGGCTTAACAGACGTGATATGAACTGTCTCGACCTGTGCATAGGTCGGAACAGCACACACGACTGCCAAGCTGAATATGAATATGAATAACCTGTTTTTCATTAGTTTTCTCTTAATCACACACTTCAATCCAATTTGCAAATATACTACAAGTTTTCCAAACCTGCAAAGTTATGCCCCCCTTTAGGGGGCAATACACTGGTTCATTTAGGTTCATATCACATTCCTACCTGCCGCCGAATCTGGCAGCACCTCCGAATCAACTGTCCCCCATCCAGCTCGACGATGAAGGTCGGTTTTTGGGGAGGGCAAACCCTTCACAAAAACCGACCTTCATCGTGAGCAGACGAGCCTCAAGCGCGCAGCCGCAAAGGGCGCGTCAGCCCCCTGCTTCCCCTCTCAAACCACCACCATCACATTCAGCGGACTTCTCCATCTCCTCTTCCGCTCTAGAGTTTGCGTCACCATATCCCAAACTATCCACAAGGCACAAACCGCCCACTTAGTCCTCCCTAAAGCCCGCTGCGTGAACTACAGCCGTCCACTGAACAAGGCCCAGTCCTTAAAAAGGGGTCTCCACAAGGATTGGAGACAGAAAAGCAAAGCCCAGTCCTTAAAATGGCAGCCCCACAAGGACTGGAAGCAGAAAAACCTAGCCCATCCAGCATTTTAGTTTTAAAGGCATTAAACATTTCTAACATCCTGGAAAGAGTTCGTCCAGGAGGGTTTTGTCGAGTTTCAGAATTCGTCTGATCTGCTGTTTTGTCGCATTGTACTTAAAGTGTAATTCTTTGGCAATCGCTATCTTGTGTTCCGGAGCAAGCAAGGTTATCTTCCTGATCTGGTAGGAGTCTTCCGATATTTTACAGACGACTGAAAAGAGTTCTTCATCAGTCAGGAATATGCTATCCTGCAACCTGTCAGCAATCTGAGCGAATGCTTCAACATTTTTCGTCAGGGCGTTAAAATAGCTTCGCGGATCAGTAAACATTGATTCGCCTAGCTGGATGTCACAGAATGAAGGTATAAAAATTCTGTTTTCAGAACATCTGAGTCCCTTGACTGGAGCAAGATCTCTTGCATGAGCTATTTTACGCGCTTCAGTAAGAGAAATTTCATTCAGGCCATAGGTCGGAATCTTGCCGACCAGCGGACTAAAGTATGCCCAACCGGTTCCCCAGGGATAATTATACGGCGTAAAGTCAGGGTTTGCGACATAGGCATTGCGGTGGGCATACAAGATTTCATTCCTGAGTGCCTTCAAATCAGGGATAGAAAGGATATGAAAATTGAAGTCAGCCAGATCCACTACCACATCATTCCTTGCGAATATCCTTATCAATTTGTCCTTAAACTTCTCAAAAAGCAAGCAGCAGTCTTCTCTCTGTCCTGCCATTATCAGATGAACATGATTAGTCATCAATTCGAAAGATACCATCCTTACTTGCGGCAACAGGCAACGGGACACAGCAAGGGCTGCAACTCCGATCTCAAACAACTCCTTCGTGACAAAGATATTCTGCATCTTTGTGCCATCTGTGTACAGATGCCAGAATGGTCCGGACGCCTCAAACCTCTCCTCACACAACTTTTCCTTCTCGAAAAACGTCAAAACCTTTCGTTCCATAAGCAAAAGATTATGCTTAAAGCACTTACGAAGATTATTGCTGAACAAACGGACGCTTGACTTTCAGAGTCGCACGATCACAATTGTAGAGATGGGCATACAGATCCAGCGCATCCTTCAGGGTCCAGCCGGATGCGATCTGCAGCTTGTTGCCGAATGTCTGATAGACAGTGTAAGCCGTGTGCTGACACATCTTTTCTGTGTCAAATGCAGGAACGGTCTTCACATTGAGAATGATCTTGTTTGAAGGTGCCATTGCCAAATGGTATTAAAGTTAATTACTCAGCCATTTGATCGTGGATGGCGAACCAGAATAGTCCAAATGCACATCGGAGAAGCCGAAAGCACCTCAAAAGTACAAGAAATCCCCGAAATCTCAAAGCAAATTGCTTAAAATCACAATTCCCCTACCCCCACTACGAAAATCGCATCCAGTCCTTGAAATGACACCCTCACAAGGACTGGAGGCAGAAAACCAAAGCCCAGTCCTTGAAAAGGCACTCTCATAAGGACTGGAGACAGAAAACCAAAGCCCAGTCCTTGAAATAGCATCGCCACAAGGACTGGAAGCAGAAAAAACCGAGCCCATCCAGCATTTGGACGGGCTCGGTCGGATAGGATGACGAAGAGATTAGTCTTCGTAGATTTTGGTCGGGTACTTGTGGTTGAAGCATGCGAGGCAGAGGTCGTCGCGGTGGCCGGCTGCAAGCATTCCTTCGTGAGAGAGGAAGGCGAGGGTGTCGGCACCAATCATCTGACATACTTCATTGACATCGTGGGAGTTACTGATGAGCTCCTGTGGTGTGTGGACGTCCACTCCGTAGTAGCAAGTGTACTTGAGAGGGGCGCTTGCGATACGCACATGGACCTCTGAAGCTCCCGCCTCACGAAGCATCTTGACGATCTTCAAAGAGGTGGTTCCGCGGACGATCGAGTCGTCTACGAGCACTACCCTCTTGCCCTTGACAATAGTCTTCACTGGAGACAGCTTCATCTTGACACCCTTCTCACGGAGAGACTGAGTCGGAAGGATGAAGGTACGTCCTACGTACTTGCTCTTGATGAGTCCCATTTCGTATGGGAGTCCGCTGGCTTCAGCGTAACCCTGGGCCGCACTGAGGCTTGAATCCGGAACACCGATCACGATGTCCGCATCAGCAGGAGCCTCCTTGAAGAGGATCTTGCCTGACTCCTTGCGGTAGTTGTGTACGTTGCAGCCTTCGATGTCGCTGTCAGGACGGGCGAAGTAAACGAATTCCATCGCACACATTGCATGACGCTGAGGCTCAGCATAGAACTGGCTGCGGATGCCGTGGTGGTCGAGGGTTACGATTTCGCCTGGTTCAACGTCACGGATATACTCTGCTCCGAGCACATCGAATGCACAAGTCTCGCTGGCTACTACATAGCCGTCACCGAGCTTACCGATGGCGAGCGGGTGAAAGCCGTACTTGTCACGGCAGGCATATATACGTCTGCCTGTCATCACCACGAATGCGAAGGCTCCCTCGAGCATATTGAGGGCTTCCTTCAGCGCAACAATACGCGGCTGGCTGTTGTCTACGCCCTGCTTCTTGATGAGGTGAGCAAGGACTTCGGCGTCTGATGAAGACTGGAAGAGGCTGCCCTTGTTCTCAAGATCCTGGCGGAGCTGGTTGTAGTTCACGATCTGGCCGTTGTTAGCCATTGCAAAGTCACCAGAGCTGTGATGGAAAAGGAACGGCTGGATGTTCTCTGTTCCCTTGCAGCCGGCGTTGCTGTAACGCACGTGGCCGATGGCCATCTTGCCTGGGAGCTTGGACATCTTCTGCTCGTTGAAGACTTCTGAAACAAGACCGTCTCCTTTTACTCTGTGAAACTGACCGTCTTCGGTGTTTACGGTCACGATACCGCAACCCTGCTGGCCTCTGTGCTGAAGGGCGTGCAGGCCGTAATATGCGAGGCCTGCAGCGTCTTCAACTCCATATATTCCGAGAACTCCACACTCGTGGTGGAGTTTGTCGTCTCTGTAATTACACTTACACATTTTGTTTCTATTTGATCCCCGGTCAAGCCGGGGATGACGTATCGTTTTATAGATCCCTCGTCAAGCTCGGGATGACATTGGGTCAAGCTCGGGATGACATTGGGTCACGCCGGGGATGACGTTCGTTTTATTCGCCACGGAAATATGCTACTGCGTTGTCGAAGAGCGGCTGCTCGAGGCCTTCGTCCATGATGTTCTTGAAGAGGTTGCCTTCGTAGCGCTCTGTGTGACCCATCTTACCAAGAATCTGGCCGTTGCGGCTGATGATTCCTTCGATTGCGTAGTATGATCCGTTAGGGTTGTATGGCGACTCCATTGTCACTTCCTCGTCGATAGGGTCAACATACTGGAATGCCACTTGGCCGTTTGCGAAGAGTTCCTTCGCAAACTCCTCATTCACAACGAATTTACCCTCTCCGTGGCTGACTGCGATTGTATGAAGATCGCCCACTGAGAAGCCTGCAAGCCAAGGTGAGTTGGTTGTAGAGACTCTTGTGGTCACCATCTGTGAGATGTGGCGGTTGATGTCGTTGCGGAAGAGTGTCGGGCTGTCCTTTGTCACCTGACCGAGACGGCCGTATGGAAGGAGGCCGGACTTAACGAGGGCCTGGAAACCGTTACAGATACCGAGGATGAGTCCGCCGCGGTCGATGAGAGCGTGGATAGCATCCGCTATATCCTTATTGTTCAATACGTTCGCGATGAACTTACCGCTGCCGTCCGGCTCGTCACCTGCTGAGAATCCACCGCTGAGCATAAGGATATGACACTCGTCGATGTTCTTCTTCATTTCGGCGATTGAGCGGAAGATGTCGTCCTCAGTGAGGTTGCAGAATACGCTCATACGAACCTCTGCACCTGCGTTGCGGAATGCCTTAGCCGAGTCGTAGTCGCAGTTTGTACCTGGGAATACAGGGAGGTATGCGATCGGAGTCTCGACAGGTTCGCCCTTATATTTCAGATCGGCCTTCTTCGCCTTGAATGGCTTGACGCCTTCGAGGCCTGCAGGGACGGTCTTCTTGTTATATGCCTCAGCTGTGTCTGGATAGACCTGAGCGAATCTTTCTGCATTGACAGAGATGAGTTCGAATATGTCGAATTTCTTTCCGTTGATTGTGAGTTCGCTCTCTTCGCCGTCGGTCACCTCTCCGATGAGGATCGCGTTCGGATAGTCAAGCTCGTTCTCCGACTCGACGAGGATAGAACCGTAGCCGTAGTTGAAGAGCTCTGCCTCGTCTACGTTGATCTTCGCGTCGAGGCCGTTACCGAAGGACATCTTACAGATTGCCTCAGCGATTCCTCCGAATCCGAGGGCGTAGCCTGATACGATATTTTCTTTTTCGATCTGTTCGGTGATATATGCCCAGTTCTTCTTAAGCTGCTCGGTGTCAGGCATATAGTTAGCCAGTGGAGTGTGCTTGATGAGGTAGAGCTTGTTGCCTTCGTACTTGAGTTCTGGCGAGATCACCTTGTCAGCATCTACTGTTGTGATACCGAAGGCCATGAGCATTGGCGGTACGTTGATGTTCTCGAATGTTCCGCTCATCGAGTCCTTACCTCCGATTGAAGGAAGGCCGAACTCAACCTGCATCTTGAGGGCTCCGAGGAGGGCCGAAAGCGGCTTACCCCAAGACTTGCGGTCTGTCATACGCTCGAAGTACTCCTGATAAGAGAAGCGCATCTTTTCGTAGCTTGCACCTGCTGCAACTACCTTTGAGCATGCCTCAACCACTGCATATGCTGCTCCATGGTAAGGGCTCCAGCTTGCGATGTATGGGTTGTAACCGAAGGCCATGATGCTGGCTGTGTCGGTGTAGCCGTCTGTAGGGAGCTTCTGTACTGAAACCTGGGTCTCAGTTGCCTGGAGCATACCTCCGAATGGCATGAGGACTGTAGAACGTCCGATAGTCGAGTCGAACATCTCGATGAGGCCCTTCTGTGAAGTCACGTTAGGATCCTGGAGGTTGTTGAAGATCTTGTCCTCGAGAGTGTCGCCCTCAACTGTGCGCTGGAACGGATTCTTGTTCTCGACTGCTCCTACAGTTGCCTTTGCATAGTGCTTAGCTCCTGCTGAGTCGATGAATTCGCGTGAGAGGTCTACGATGATCCTGTCGCCGTAGAACATACGCATACGGCCTCTGTCGGTAACGTCTGCCACGTGGTTCACCTCAACGTTCTCGCTTGCGCAGTAGGCCATCATAGCCTCTTTGTCCTTGGCCTCGATGACAACTGACATACGCTCCTGTGACTCACTGATAGCAAGCTCAGTAGAGTTAAGACCGCTATATTTCACCGGAACTCTGTCGAGGTAGATGTCGAGGCCGTCGGTAAGCTCACCGATTGCCACACTGACTCCACCTGCTCCGAAGTCGTTTGATTTCTTGATGAGTTTTGTCACCTCTGGACGGCGGAAGAGGCGCTGGAGCTTTCTCTCCTCAGGGGCATTACCCTTCTGTACCTCACTGCCGCAAGTCTCGAGTGACTCTTCTGTGTGCTCTTTCGATGAACCGGTCGCTCCGCCGACTCCGTCACGGCCAGTGCGGCCTCCGAGGAGGAGGACGATGTCACCAGGAGCCGGGCTCTCGCGACGCACGCTGTCAGCCTTGACTGCTCCTACCACTGCTCCTACTTCGAGGCGTTTTGCCACATATCCCTCGTGGTAAACTTCACGAACGTGGGTTGTTGCAAGACCGATCTGGTTACCGTAGCTAGAGTAACCTGCAGCTGCCTTGCGTGAGATGATGCTCTGTGGAAGCTTGCCTGGAATAGTGTCAGCAACAGGGAGATAGATGTCGCCTGCTCCGGTTACGCGCATTGCCTGGTAAACGTATGCACGACCAGAAAGCGGGTCACGGATTGCACCACCAAGACAAGTTGCCGCGCCACCGAAAGGCTCGATCTCTGTAGGGTGGTTATGTGTCTCGTTCTTGAACTGGAGGAGCCACTTTTCTGTGGTCATTTCGCCCTCGTCGTTCACGATGTCGACGTCAACATATATACTGCAAGCGTTGTTCTCTTCGCTCACCTCCATGTCATCGAGGTAGCCGTGTGCCTTGAGGTAGCGCGCTCCTACTGTTGCCATATCCATAAGGTTCAAGCCCTTATGCTCGCGGCCGAGTTCCTGGCGGATCTTCATGTAGAGGTTCAGCGTGCCGTCGATCTCCTCCTTGAGGAATGACTCCTCCACGTCGATCTCTTCGAGCTCAGTGGTGAAAGTGGTGTGGCGGCAGTGGTCGCTCCAGTAAGTGTCGAGGATACGGAGCTCGGTCTCTGAAGGGTCGCGGCCTTCTGTCTTGAAGTAGTTCACCACTTCGCGGAGGTCGTCGGCGTTCATTGCGAGGCCCATCTTCTTGCAATATGGTGCAAGCTCCTCTTCAGTGAGTGCTGTAAGTCCTTCGAGAACAGGCACAGGAGCCACTTCCGGCTGCTCCATTGCAGAAAGTTTCGCGAGGTCCTTCTCACGAGACTCTACTGCGTTGATATAGTAACGCTTGATCTTTTCGATTGTCTCATCCTCAGTTTCAGCTGGGAGGATGATGAGCTTAGAGCTCTTGATGCTCACCTTCGCTGTAGGGTCGATGAGGCGGACGCAGTCTACTGCTGATGCCGCACGCTGGTCGAACTGACCTGGGAGGAACTCCACAGCGATGTACTTGGAAGCAGACAGGTCACATTCGTCTGTAACACTGTCTGTCACGATCTCTCCGAAGACGCTGTAGCGGCTCTTCTCGAGGAGTTCCTCTGAGAAGCCGAAGAGGTCGTAGACATTGAGGTAGCGCAGTGAAGGAAGGCTCAGCTGAAGGTTCTCATTCAGCTCGTTCCTGAGGCTGCGTGCCTCCACCTGAAATTCAGGATACTTTTCTACGTAAATACGGTAATTTTTCATATCGTTTTATATAACCTTGATTTCTAGTAGGTTAGATTGTCGCATCGAGGACTTTCTGAGTCTGCTCTTTGCGGAACTCGTCGAGCTTTGCAGCGAGTGTCTCGTCTGTGAGGGCGAGGATCTGAGCTGCGAAAAGGCCGGCGTTCTTTGCGCCGTTGATGGCCATAGTAGCTACTGGAATACCTGCAGGCATCTGTACAATCGAGAGGAGTGAATCCATACCGCCGAGGGCCTTGGTCTGAATTGGAACTCCGATAACCGGAACTGTTGTCATACCGGCAACTACTCCTGCTACGTGAGCTGCTCCACCAGCACCTGCAATGATGGCTCCGATGCCGTTTGCCTTAGCTGACTTTGCGAATTCGCACATAAGATCCGGTGTTCTGTGCGCGCTGATTACTCTTTTTACAACCTCTACTCCGAATCCTTCGAGTACGTTGATTGCCTGTGACATGATGTCGAGATCGCTGGTCGATCCCATGATGATAGCTACTTTCATAAAAAATCAATTCATTTTAAGCCGCGAAGTTACGAAAAATCCAGCACTTCTCAAATGTGAATATATACCTATATATAGAAAAATTTTTCGTATATTTGCCGATTGCGGTGACGTAGGGTATCCAGTTGCCGTCAGATGGAATAAAATATATCAGAAATGAGAGAATTATATATCACAAATTCGCTTTCGAGAAAGAAAGAGATATTCAAACCGCTGAACGAGGGACATGTGGGACTATATGTCTGTGGCCCAACTGTTTACGGTGATGCACACCTCGGTCACGCAAGACCGGGAGTTACTTATGATGTGTTCGTGAAACTGCTTCGTCACCTTGGCTACAAGGTGCGTTATGTCCGCAACATCACTGATGTGGGACACCTTGAGCACGATGCTGACGAGGGAGAGGATAAGATTGCAAAGAAGGCTCGTCTTGAGCAGCTTGAGCCTATGGAGGTCGTGCAGAGATGTACTCTCGCGTACCACGAGGCTATGCGCCAGCTCAATGTGGCTCCGCCGTCAATTGAGCCACGCGCATCAGGACACATCATAGAGCAGATTGACTTGGTAAAGAAGATTATTGATGCAGGATATGCATACGAGAGCAACGGTTCGATCTACTTCGACGTGCTTAAGTATGATGCTGACCATAAGTATGGCGTGCTTTCAGGCCGCACTCTTGACGAGGTGAAGGAGGGAACACGTGACCTTGACGGACAGCAGGACAAGAGAGCATCTTACGATTTCGCATTGTGGAAAAAGGCTTCTCCTGAGCACATCATGCGTTGGCCTTCACCTTGGAGCGATGGCTTCCCAGGCTGGCATCTTGAGTGCTCTGCAATGAGCGAGAAGTACCTTGGCAAGGAGTTCGACATCCACGGTGGTGGAATGGACCTCCTGTTCCCGCACCACGAGTGCGAGATTGCACAGAACACAGCTTCACGCGGCTGCAGCGGTGTGAAGTACTGGATGCACAACAACATGATCACCATCGAGGGCAAGAAGATGGGCAAGTCGCTCGGCAACTTCATCACTCTTCCTGAGCTTTTCGCTGGTGCACATGCAAAGCTTGAGCAGGCATACACTCCTATGACTGTCCGCTTCTTCATCCTCCAGGCTCACTACCGCGGAACTCTTGACTTCAGCAATGAGGCTCTGCAGGCTGCTGAGAAGGGACTCAAGAGGATCATGCAGGCGGCGAAGGACCTTAAGGGACTCGCGGCCGCAGCAGGTGTGAGCAGCGCGCCGGCTCTTGCGTATGGAGAATTCATTTCTGCAGTTGCTCCTGCTGAGATCACTGCTTCAAATGCAGAAGTACGTGCTCTTGTTGAGGGCGCATACGAGGCTCTCTGCGACGACCTCAACACACCGATCGCCCTGTCTCACATCTTCGATGCAGTGCGTATCATCAACACTGTAAAGGACAAGAAACTTACTCTCGACGCATCTGACTATCAGGCACTTGTAGGCTTGTTCGACAACCTTGTCTTCGGAGTCCTCGGTCTCCGCGATGAGGAAAGCGAAGGCAGCAAGACAATGCAGACCATCGACGGCCTGGTGTCAATGGTCCTCGAGCAGCGCAAGGCAGCAAAGGCAGCAAAAGACTGGGCAACAAGCGACCGCATCCGCGACGACCTCAAAGCCCTGGGCGTCCTGATCAAAGACACAAAAGAAGGCACAGAGTGGACTTTGGAATAATCCCTCGGTCCTGACTCTGGCTCCAGGAACAACTCGCAGCCTTGCTTTGGTTGACCTGGCACGTTTTTACTGGGAAAGTGTAGCAGGTACCCTTAAATTTCGGGGTACCTGCTACACTTTTTATGTATTTTCGTAGCAGGTCATCACCAAACTATACAACTTTAGCAACTATTTTCGGATCAAGGTGCAGAAGTCTTGCTATCTGTTTGACATTAGATTTAAAATTTCTCTTCATCAAGTAACATAGTCTGATACGCTGATTCATAGAAAGCTGAACCAAAGACTCCTTGTTGAACTCCATCTTTATCAAGACAGGCAATTGCGCCAAGACTTCTTGATCAGTCAACGAAACCTCATCACCGACTCCAAGCTTGATCTCCACCTCATTTTCCAGTCTCTTTGCCAGAAGGAATAATAGTCTTGAAGGATGACGGAAGATTTTTTCTACAGCATCCACATCGACATAACAGGATGGCAAAATCATACCATTCTCATCAACCATATAACTATCCGGAACTTCCACATGAGACTTGGTGACAAGTCGTCTCTTTCGCAAACTCATATCATTCATTTTCAGCCCCATAGGTTTGGTTGGATTAAAATACAGCATCGCACTTGACCACAGATAATGATATGGCATAATCAAAACGCCTGCAGCTAGCGGATTCCTTAGTATATATGCTATGACGTTCTCCAGATACTCCACAGTATCAACCTTACTCAACTGCACATAAACATCTTTCATTCCCTGCACATCACCACTTTTTTGCCTCATCCTCATAGCACACCTTCTTTTGTACTCTTCTGAAAAATTCCGGCATTCTTCCTGGGTGCCATATAGGAGGAAATGAAAATGGTTGCTCATCAGGCAGAAGCATAGGATGGTGACGTCGAAGCCGAGGATGCAGATTGCGATGTCGTTCATTCCTGAGATGAAGTCCTGTTTACTCTTGAAGATGTCGTTTTTCTCCAGTCCATGACTGCTTACGTGATAATATCCCTTCATATATTCAGTTTTTATATATCCTTGATTTTCAGATCTTCCGAAAATCACTGCCGCTAAATTATGAGGTGGACTTCAATATATCCCTCGATTTAAAAAAAGATTCTTCAGGTTTTTCTTTTTCTTTAAAAGTTTGTCGATTTTTTAACGGTTTTGAATTTATTTTTAACGCCGGGCTGGAGGAGAGCGAGTGCAGTTTACCCCGTAAAGTGTACGCGGTCCCCCGGAAAAACAGGGGACCGCGTACATTTTCCTAGGGTTTTTGCACTCGCTCCGAAAGGTTTTAAGGAAAAAGCATTATCTTAGCGATAGATATCAGAGTTTATAAGACAGAAAGTATGTACAAGTTTATTT